>JAILEQ010000062.1 GCA_024687305.1 Lachnospiraceae bacterium
AGCAATGTGACTGTGACAATTCCGAGTCCTCCGATCTGTATCAGCAGCAATATTACTGTCTTGCCAAAAAGCGACCAGTAATACCAGGTATCCTTTACAACAAGACCTGTAACGCAAACAGCCGAAGTCGACGTGAAAAGAGCATCAAAAAAAGCAGCCCCGGCCCTGTCATTTGTTGAAATGGGAAGACATAACAACACAGTGCCGATAATAATAGTAAGTGCAAAAGCGTATATGATGATCTGAAACGTGGTTAATTTGATTTTGATCTTTCGTTTATCCATATAATCATTTAACACCACTTGGGATTAATTCAGTATAAAGATATGGGCAAACGTATTAAGATTATATAAAAAAGAGCCTTAACAGGCTGTTCTTCGGCACAAGGTTCGATAAGACAAAGAAATACATCTTTTGTCAAAAAATATGATATAATTGCCGAAAGCAGATTTTACGGAGGTGATCTTTTGGCGCAGATTCAGGTGAACGATCTGACGTTTTCATATGACGTAAGTGCCGATGATGTTCTGAAAGACGTGAATTTCAGCATAGATTCGGACTGGAAGCTGGGACTTATCGGAAGGAACGGAAAAGGTAAGACGACCCTGCTTAATCTTTTTATGGGAAAATATGATTACAGGGGAAGCATAAGGACGAGTGTTCGTTTCGACTATTTTCCGTACAAGGTTTCCGATGCGGATCTAAAGCAAGATGCCTCCGAACTATTTGAAAAATGGAAGCCGGGTATAGAGCTGTGGCAGGCGCTGATCCAGATGAACGAGCTTAAGATGGATCCGGAATGCTTATACAGACCCTTCGGCACATTAAGCTTCGGTGAGCGGTCGAGAGTAATGCTTGCGGTATTGTTTGCCGCGGAAAACGAATTCCTGCTTATCGACGAGCCCACAAACCATCTCGACAGCCGGGCACGGGACATTGTGAAGGAGTACCTGGCATCCAAAAAGGGCTTTATCCTCGTATCCCACGACAGAGACCTGCTTGACGGAGTGTGCGATCATGTGCTCGTGCTGAACAGGGCGTCTGTGGAGGTTCAGGCGGGGAATTTTACGACATGGTGGGAAAACAAGGAGAAGAAGGATGCGTTTTCGCAGTCGGAGAACGAGAAGCATCTTAAAGAGATCGGAAAGCTTAAGACTGCGGCCGAACGAAGCAGCAGATGGGCGGAGAAGAGCGAGGGCACCAAAATAGGCTTTGATCCGCTTAAAGAGCATGACAGGGGAAACGGCACCAGAGCGTTCATAGGCGCAAAAACAAAAAAGATGCAGGCGAGGGTTAAGGCCTACGAGACTCGCATAGACCGCGAGATAGAAGAGAAGGAGGGGCTTCTTCGGGATATAGAGAAGGTTGCGGATCTTAAGATCGAACCGCTCAGGTTCCACAAGGAAGTTCTGATAAACGCAAACAATCTGTCGTTAAAGTATGAAGATGCCGAAAATCCGCTGTTTTCCGGGCTTCGCTTTCAGGTAAAACGCGGCGAAAGGATAGTGCTCTCCGGCGAGAACGGCTGCGGTAAATCCAGCATTCTTAAAGCGGTCCTTCGGAAAGCAAAGTATGACACAAACGGAGCGGACGAAAACCTTGTAATATCAGGAGATCTTGAAGTCGCGTCGGGAATGACGGTCTCCTACGTCAATCAGGATACGTCGTTTTTATCCGGGACGCTCAGGAAATACTGCGAAACAAAAGGCCTTAACGAAAGCCTGTTCCTTGCGGTGCTCAGACAGCTTGACTTCGGTCGCGAGCAGTTCGTAAAGAACATGGAGGACTTTTCGGAAGGCCAGAAAAAGAAGGTCCTTATAGCGGCGAGCCTTATAACTCCCGCACATTTGTACATATGGGACGAACCCATGAATTTCATCGATGTGTTCTCAAGAATGCAGACAGAAAAGCTGATACTTGAGTACGAGCCCACGATGCTGCTCGTTGAGCACGATGTGAGATTCAGGGAAAAAGTTGCGACCAACGTGATAATTTTGCCTTTTTTTACGGAATGACATATAGTATATTTAGATCATAAATCTTAATCACTTCGCATACAGAAGGACTGACTGAAAATGACGGGCAGAGCAAAAAATAACAGCAAAAAAATAGGCGGACTTGAGAGATGGAAGCTTAGCAGCCAGCTTCTGTTTGTCTACAGTCTTGCGGTTTTTCTGCCGCTTGTCATAATCGGCTCATTTCTTATTACCACCGTCAGCAGCACTCAGAAAAAATATTATTCAGACCTGCTCGCAGGCAGCAACGATGCCGTCAAACAGACGATATACGAGATCACGACGCAGATATTCACCATTTCTGACAGTATAGTATATAATGACAGCCTGATCGATTTTTTAAACGGCACATACGAAAACAAACAGGAAATGCTCGTTGCGGCATCAAGGACCACCATACTCGACAGATATGCCGCCAGATATGCGGGCCTTGACGGTATCTACGTTTACATCGACCGTGAGGATATGGTCGATTACGGACAGTTTCACAAAGTGACCGACGAGATAAGGGGATCGGACTGGTACAGAAAAGCCTCCGAACAGTACATTCCGTTCTGGATGGCGTACGAATCCGTAGACAGCAGAAATACCAACAAGACATGGAATCTGTTCATGGTGCGTAAAATGGTGCTTGTGGGAGGCGAGCGAGAAGCAGTCATAATGATAAGGGTCCGCGATTCATATCTTGCAAGCCGTCTTACAAATTCAAGATATACAACTCTTATAGCCATCGACGATCAGCCTGTGGCGTTCGGAAGCATAAAATCGCTGTACGGCACAAAGCCTGAGGTTGAGATCGATTATAACGATCCTGCTTTCTCTTATGCGGGTGAAGTCGACTACCACGGAAAGGAATCGTTTGTCAGGGTCGATACACTTCCTCTTTCCAAATCGGTCAACAAGCTCTATCTGATATCTTACGATACTGAGGCGATCGGCGAGATACGGAGCGGTGTGCGGCTCAGCATTCTTATTCTTCTCGCGGCGTCGCTGCTCCCTCTTGTCATACTGTCGCTTTTTACACGCCGGTTTACGGTACAGGTAAAGAGCCTCCGTGAAGAGATGGGCAAAGCCAGCCGCGGGGAATATCGGGACATGAAGGAAGAACTCTGGGGAAGCGAGGAACTGGCCGAAGCCTTTAAAGACCTGCAAAAGATGGTGCATGATATCCAGAGGATAGAAGCCGAGCGGTATGAGGCTCAGATAAAGGCGCAGAACATATTGAACGACCAGCAGAAGATCGAGTTCAAGATGCTGTCGAGCCAGATAAATCCGCATTTTCTGTACAACACTCTTGAAACGATACGCATGAAGGCACTGGCCGCAGGGGACACGGAGGTTGCAAATGCCACGAGGCTTCTCGGAAAATCCATGCGCTATGTGCTTGAAAACACAGGTACAAAGGACACCACGCTTCAGAAGGAGCTGGAGCATCTTAAGGTATATCTGCAGATCCAGAAGCTGCGTTTCGGAGACAGGGTTAATTATGAGATAACCGTAAGCGAAGGCCTCTGCGCAGAAGATTATAAAATGCTTGGCCTGCTTCTTCAGCCTGTTGCGGAAAACGCCATCGTTCACGGTCTTGAGGGAAACGAGTCCGGCGGAATGGTAAAGATAGACGTCCATGAATCCGGGGAACAGCTTGTCATAGACATTATCGACAACGGCAGCGGTATTGACGGGGAGGAGCTTGCGGAATTAAAGGAGAGGCTTAACAGCTATGAAAGCGAGGACCGCACCGACAGCATCGGCCTTTACAACGTAAACCGCAGGATTAAACTGAGTTACGGAAGCGAGTACGGTGTTAAGATAAGCAGCGAAAAGGGCGTGGGCACAAAGGTTTCCGTGATAATTCCGAAGCTTCCGAAAATTTGAAATGCATGGTGGAATTTTTAATGCTTTTGATGTCAAATACTTTCGGTTTTTAAAGACAAAAATATAAGATAGACTTTATACCGTGCCATGCACGGTATTTTTATTTTTATGGAGGAGGCTTTTATGATGAGAGCGATGAAGAAGGTATTTGCATTTGTCCTTGCGATTGCCATGCTGGTCGGACTTGGACCGGTAAAACAGGCAAAAGCGGACGATTACACGGCATTCCTTATGTTTTCCGACCGCAACTGGGCATTCGGAAACTGGGATGCAAATCTTCAAAGCGCCACAACGAAGGTTTCGCTTGACGGCGGAACGTATAAGGTGGTTTTGAATGCCGCGGAGGTCGGCGGAGACGGAACAACTCCCGCGGCCGGCGCAATGGTATTCTGCGTGGACCTGGTTGGGGTACAGGCGGCGCTTGACGAAACAGGTGAAACATTCAAATTGACCGATCTTAAGATCCTTGCGGACGGTAAGGAGTTCGCGGCGGATACTTCAAAGATCGTAACAGGCGATATCGAAGGTAACGGCAATTTCCGTATCGAGATCTACAACGAGTACGGAAACACCGCGGCAGATCCCGCATTTGATCCGCTTACGCTGGCATTTGCGACCACTCTCGAGGTGGAGTTTACGGTTGCAAAGACCATTAAGCTCAGTGATACCGCAAGCATCGCATTCCTTATGTTCTCTGACCGCAACTGGGCGTTCGGAAACTGGGATTCATCCCTTGAAAGTGCGACGACGATCGTTGACGGCGCGGGAACATACACGGTTACTCTTAACGCCGAAGAAGTGGGCGGAGACGGAACAACACCCGCAGCCGGTGCCATGGTATTTAACGTCGACCTTGTTGGCGCCGACGAGCTTATGAAATCCTACGGTCAGAAATATGTATTGTCCGACCTGAAGGTTTTAGCAGACGGCAAAGAATTCCCCGCAGACGTTTCAAAGATCGTTACGGGAGATATTGAAGATAACGGCAATTTCAGAATAGAGATATACAACGAATACGGCGAGAGCGCGGCAGATCCTGCCTTTGATCCCAATGCGCTTTCATTTGCAAAGACGCTTTCTGTAGAGTTCACACTCGGTGTCGAGGCAAATTCCGAGCCTTCCACAGCATTCCTTATGTTCACGGACCGCAACTGGGCATTCGGCAACTGGGACGCTTCCCTTGAGAGTGCAACGACCGTTGTCAACGGAAACGGAGCATATTCCGTTACACTTAATGCCGCAGAAGTGGGCGGAGACGGAACAACGCCCGCGGCGGGCGCAATGGTATTCTGCGTTGATGTTATCGGTCTTGCAAAGATGGCTGACATTGAAAACGTGACCGTAAGCGGTCTTAAGATACTTGCGGACGGTGCGGAGGTTCCCTTCGACGGATCGAAGATCGCAGTCGGAGATCTTGAAAACAACGGAAACCTCCGTATCGAGATATATAACGAATACGGTGCAACCGCAGCGGATCCGGGCTTTGACCCCGTAGCGCTTTCCTTTGCAAAGACTCTTACCGTGGACTTCACCCTTGACGGTATAGTATATAAGGCTCCCGAACCTCAGGCACCCGCAACTTCATCCGCAGGTCCGGTAGATCTTGACGGAACATACAATGCATATCTGGGCTTTCAGACCCCCGCATATTCCTTCAGAAACGCATTTGATGACGCAACATACGGACGCGGTATCGTGAGCGATGACGGAGTTGAATTCTTTACACAGGTTACGGGCTGGGATGCGGATAACAACGCGATCAAGAGAGAAGGTACATTCATCGATGCGGTCATTGCCGGAAACGGAACATACACCGTAAAGGCCGAAGGACTTGATCTTACCGGCGATTTCGATTCACAGGACTACATGAACCTGATATTCCTTTCCACCGATATTCCGAATACCGGTGAAGTAACGATCAGCGACGTAAGCTTAAAGGTTGACGGAAAGAAAGTGGAGCTTCCCGATGCGGCACAGGAACTCAGCGCGGAGAGCATCGATTACATGAACGTTCAGCTTCAGAGCAAATGGAGCAAGACCGGTCTTGCAGAGATCGGAGCATATCATGTTCCTATGACGACCATGGAGATTACATTTACCGTGAGCGGTTTCAACTACGACAAGGCAGCGGAAGCACCCGAGCCCACAGCTACCCCCGAGCCTACCGCAACTCCCGTTCCCACAGCGACTCCCGTACCCACCGAGGCTCCGAAGCCCACAGAGGCACCTGCGATAACCGAAGCTCCCGCGGCACAGACTGCAAACGCGGAAACCGCAAGCTCCGGAAACAATATGGGACTCATATTCGGCATTTGCGGCGCAGTTGTTGTACTGCTTGCCGGAGCATGCATTTTCTTCGTAGTGCGTAAAAGAAAATGATAAATCTTTTTGACAGAACTTGTCCGGACCGGTGGAATCTGCCGGTCCGGAACAAAGGAGAGCGATATGGCAAAAAATATTGAGGTCAGCAACGGGCCGACCGACAAAATATATTATGTGACGCGTATCAGCCTTCTGTTTGCGTTTGTGCTCGTATTTTTCAGCGAGATCAATCCCGCAAGGATAATGACGCAGATGAACAAGAACATGTCGCTTCTCACGACTGCGCTGTCTTATGACAGGATAGTGGTGAACATAAAATACGAGATCAACCACAATTACATCTTTAAGAGCGATATTTACAGCCTTATGGCGGCATCGGCGATAATGGTAGCCGGAATATTGATACTGGCCGTTGCGGCGTGCATTTCTCTCGGAAATTTAAGGATGAAGCGCATATCGAACTATGTGACCCTCGGAGGCAGCGCGGCGGTCATTTTCGGCGTGTACCGCATGATCGTGACGCACAGGCTTTACAGGGCGATAGACGCCGAAATTTCTGAGATTGTCGGCTTTAAAATGGCTACGGAAAAGTTACCGACAGCACTTTTCCTTATGCTCGGGTTTGCAATCATCGAGTTTCTTTGCGCGGTAATACTTATGATCGCACAGCCAAGACCGGCACGGGACGAGAAATGTGAGATGTCGACGCGCTACAAGCTGTTCATAATGGCTCTGCCCTTTCTTGGACTGACATTTATTTTCTCGTACCTACCGCTTTACGGCTGGAGATATGCGTTCTTTGATTACAAGGCAGGCCCCGGGACGCTTTCGATGAACGACTTTGTCGGATTTAAGTGGTTTAAGCTTCTTGTGGATAATGCGATGATGCGCTCCGACATAATCCGCGTCATGAAGAACACTCTTATCATGAGCGGACTCGGTCTTGCCACAAGCTGGGTGGCAATGGCATTCGCCATCTTTCTTTCGGAGATCAAGAACGGCGTTTTCAGAAGGATAGTACAGGTACTTACGACGATCCCGAACTTCATAAGCTGGGTGCTCGTATACGCCATCGCTTTTGCGATCTTCTCAAACGAAGGCTTTGTAAACAACATGCTCACAAGGATCACAGGTGTTGTTCACGACCACATCTACCTTACCGACGAATCCATGCTCTATGTGAAGATGCTCCTCTGGGGAATGTGGAAGGGCGTCGGATGGAGCGCTATCATATACATTGCGGGGATTTCCGGTATCGACCAGCAGCTTTACGAAGCGGCTACCGTGGACGGCGCAGGACGTTTCCAGAAAATGTGGCATGTGACTCTTCCGGGACTTATCCCCACATATTCCGTAATGCTTCTTATGGCTGTTGCGGGAATACTCAGCAACGGTATGGATCAGTATCTTGTGTTCTCGAACGCAAAGACTAAGTCGGCACTTGAGGTGCTTGACCTTTACGTTTACACGCTCGGTATCGGATCGGGCAAGATCCCGCTTTCCACGGTTATCGGCATGCTTAAGACACTTGTGAGCGTGACGCTTTTGTTCATGGCCAACGGCATATCTAAGCTTGTCCGCGGCGAAAGCATAATCTGACGGGGGGGAGACGGTATGGCTTTGACAAAACAGGAAAAACTTGATAAAAAAGCCGAAAGGGCTTATTATCGAAAACACAAACCGCATGTCAAGCTCACGGGAGCGGACATTGTCTTTTATGTTTTTGACTATCTTGTGTTCGGGTTATTTGCAATTATTTGTTTTTTTCCTTTTTACTACTTGTTTATCAACACGGTTTCCGACAGTGAGATGGTGGCAAGGGGCGCGGTCAATTTCTACCCGATCGGCTTTACCCTGAAGCATTATAAAGACATGCTCGCCCTGGGAGATCTGGGCCGCGCGTTCATAGTCACGATTTCGAGGACAGTCATAGGAACCGCGCTTATGGTCATGGCATCGGCATTTTGCGGTTATCTTATGACCAAGAACGAGATGTGGAACAAGAAATTCTGGTACAGATTCCTTGTTATCACAATGTATTTTAACGCAGGTCTGATACCCGGCTACACAAACATGCTGATGCTGGGCCTCACCGACAATTATCTGGGATATATAATTCCCGCCATAGTACAGCCATTCAACATAATACTGGTAAAGACTTATATCGAGTCCATACCGGCGGAGCTGGAGGAAAGCGCATTTATCGACGGCGCGAGCTACATGATGATATTCAGGAAGCTGATCCTTCCGCTTTCAAAACCGATTCTTGCGACGATCGCCATATTCGGCGCGGTGGGACACTGGAATTCCTTTATGGATTCGGTCATTAACATGCAGAACTCGCCCAAACTTCAGACTCTGCAGCATAAGCTGTACATATGGCTCAATCAGTCCAGTAATATCGGAGCGGTGATCGACACCGGGCGGTCTGCTTCGGAAATAGAAAAGATAGTAAATCAGTTGAATTCCGGAACTGTTATTAAATACACCATCGCGATGGTTACAGTACTTCCCATTCTTTTGGTATATCCGTGGATGCAGAAGTATTTTGAAAAAGGAATCATGCTTGGCGCCGTAAAAGGCTGAAAGAGAGGAGAATTTATGAAGATGCTTAAAAGACTGACAGCGCTTGCGTTAACCGCTGTCATGCTTGTATCAGCGGCAGGATGCTCCGGCGATGCAGAACCCGTACAGCGCGGTGAATCCGCGGCTTCGGGACCTGCGGCGACCCAGGGTGGAAGCGGCGACACAGGAAAGAGCACGCAGAGCAAGTCGGAACCGATAGAGCTTGTTGTTTATTCACAGCTTGCAAACTACTCCGGCGAACAGCAGGGATGGTCAGCAAAGCTCCTGCTTGACAAGTTCAACGTAAAGCTCACCATCATTCCCGATTCGGACGGCGTATTCGATACACGTATGGAAGCCGGAAAGCTGGGCGACATCGTAGTTTTCGGCTCGACGGGAAACGATTACAAGAGAGCGGTGAAGAACGGTATGCTCCTTGACTGGAACAAATACGATCTTCTCAATAATCACGGACAGTACATAAGAGACAATATGTCGACCGCTCTGCAGTCAAACAGAAATCTCACGAACACCATCACGGAAGGCGCGAGCGATGCACTGTACGGATTCGGACATTCGGTTGCGCTGTCCGCGGATTCCCACGAGCAGTTCTTCTATACATGGGATATCCGATGGGATCTTTACAAGTCTCTCGGCTACCCTGTTGTAAAGGGTCTTGACGACCTTGTTACTCTTTTTGAGCAGATGAAGTCCATATGCCCGACGGATGAAAACGGCAACCCGACTTATGCGGTATCTCTCTGGCCCGACTGGGACGGAAACATGGTAATGTATGTAAAAGCCTTTACGACTGCATTCTGGGGCTATGACGAATTCCAGCTGGGCGTGTACGATCCCGATACGGGAATAATGCATGACGCTCTTGAAAAGGACGGACCCTATCTCACTTCGCTCAAGTTCTTCAATACGCTTTATCAGAAGGGACTTCTTGATCCCAACTCAATGTCACAGACATATACCGAGATGATCGAAAAACTCAAAGTGGGCGGTGTGTTCTTCTCGATATTTAACTATGCGGGAAGCCTCGCGTATAACACGGATACGCACATGCAGGACGGCAAGTATATGTATACCATGGTTCCCCAGGATGCGGTGCCTCTCTGCTACGGCATGAGCCCTTACGGCGGAAACCGTGTATGGACCATCGGAGCAAACACCGAGCATCCCGAACTCTGCATGGATATCATAAACTGGCTCTGCACTCCCGACGGATACATGGAAGTGCTTTACGGACCAAAGGATGTCACATGGTATTACGACAGCGACGGACGTGCCTGTCTTACGGATTTCGGGCAGAAGTGTCTTAACGACAAAGAGAATACGATAATGACAAAGGAAGAAGCCGGAATATACGAAGGCGGAACCTTCCACGACGGAGAACTTCAGATAAACAACACGACATGGTCGGGCAACGAGATCAATCCCAACACAACGGGCGATACCTACGACATGACTTACTGGAGAAGCGTCGTTTCAAAGACCGATTATGATGTGCAGCGCGACTGGATAGCTTACACCGGTGCAGAAACCGCGGGCGAGTACATGGATAAGCTTAATTACAGAGTAGCTCCGCCCACCGAGTATAACGAAGCGGAGATGGATGATGATTTTGAGCTTATATGGAAGCAGGTAACCACATGTATCGTGGATTACAGCTGGAAAGCCATCTATGCGTCGTCCGACGGCGAATTCAATTACCTTGTACAGCAGATGATGAGTACCGCCAAAGCATACGGATACGATCAGTGCAAACAGTGGTCCTTTGACGAGGCTGCAAAGAGGCATGCTCTTGAGGAAGCATTCAGAGGAAACTGATCCTGTCAGGTCTTTCCGGAACGGTATTCCACAGGGCTTACGCCGACGTATTTTTTGAATTTTTTGTGGAAGTAATCGACATTGTTGTAGCCGACTTTTTCCGATATTTCATAAACCTTGAGTTTTCCTTCGGTGAGAAGCTTTATCGCATGATCGATCCTGATGCGGTCGACATAAGTGTTGAAGCTCTCACCGACGGTTTTTGTAAACACCTTTCCAAGGTATGAGCTGTTGTATCCGAAAAGTGATGCGATGGTCTCGAGCTTAAGATTTGTATTGTAGTTGTGATCGATGTAATAGAGCACATCGTCGATGACGCTGTCTCTCGAGAAATTGCCGAGAGAACTCATGAAAAGCTCAAAACAGCGCGAGAAATAAAGGATTATCTCATAGAGATAATTTGCGGAGTTTATGAAAGCGATTATTTCGGAGTTTGAGGCAAAGGGAAGAGCGGACGGGCTGTAGCGGTGTGTCATGGAATCCTTGATCCTTAAGTAAAGATCCGCAAGGAAAAGCTTTACCTCTGAAATGTCCGCATCCGCGTGATACAGGTATTCCTCAACGGAATATAGTACTTCCGCGGTCTTGCGCCTGTTAAACGTCTGGAGGTAGTCAGTGAGTTCTCTTGTGTAGCGCTCTATATATGACGCTTCCGGCTTTCCGGCGCTGGCGTCGAAGGAGGGCAGATCGTCATAGCCCAGCACGTGCTGACCCTGAGAACAGAAAAAACGGCGCTTTAGAAGCTGTTCGGCCTGCTCGTATGAGTCGGGAATATCGCCGAGAGAATCAACTATACGGCCGTATGCCACAAAGATACTGTCAAGCGGGCTTCCTTTTTCGGGAACGGATTCATAATGAGCGAGGAACTTTTCAAAGCGTGAGAGTCCCGGCGTTCCGAGGAGCAGCAGAAGATCGTGGCCTTTGTAGGTGAAGTGCACGGCGGCGCCTGAACGGCTTCCCGCGGCATTAAAAAGCTCGGAAAAGCGGTATTTTATCTCGCTTCCCGAAATGTTGAAATCTTCGTATGCGACTATTCGGTATCTGTCGGCCGCAAGTCCCAGTTCCTCGGGCGACAGGTGCTTTAAGTCTATACTGCGGTCCAATATGTCCTGAAGGATCTCTTTCTTGGATCTGCTCTTTAAGAACTGCTCCTTTGACAGTGCGTCTGCTTTGCTGTCGAGCAGTGCGTTTATCTCATTCACTGCCTGGACAAGCTCGTCCTCGTCGATGGGCTTGGTGAGGTAATGGCGCACATTGTATTTCATGGCGGCCTGGGCATATTTGAAATCCGAATAGCCGGAAAGTATTATGAAGTGCCCCTCGAAGCCGTTTTCCGTGAGTTCGCGGATGGCATCTATACCGCCTTTACCGGGCATGCGTATATCCATGAGCACAAGATCCGGATTTAATTGTTCTATATCCGAAACCGCATCGGTTCCGTTTCCGGCTTCGCCGCAAAGCTCGTAGCCGAGCGCGTTCCAGTCTACGACAAGCTTTATGCCGTCTCTTATGGGCTTTTCGTCATCTGCGATGTAAAGTGATCTCATGGAAGTATGCCTTTCGCTTTAGTTTAGGTCACGGTTCATTATAGCATAATGAAAGAGAGAAATATATGAGAAAAATAACTATTGTAAGCATTGCCTGCGTTTTCGGGCTGGCCCTGTTTTTACTTGCAGGATGCGGAAACACCGGAAACACCGTAAACAACGGAAATACCGGAAATACCGTAAACACAGGAAATACCGTTAACGCACCTGAGATGATCGAGAACTTCGGGAATGCGGAAAGCATTGAAAACACAGAAAAAGCTGAAAAAACGGATCTTGCCGATATGACTGCACGCGAACTCTCATACTGCATGGGAAACGGCATAAATCTCGGAAATACCTTTGAAGCGGTATCTTCGGCGAAAAATCTTTCCGTAGCGGTATATGAAAGCGCCTGGGGACAGCCGAGGACGACAAAAGCCATGATAGAAGGATACAAAGCGGCGGGATTCGATACGCTGAGGATACCGGTATCATGGACGAATACAATGGATTACCTTAACGGTGATTTTGAGATCAACGCGGACTATATCGACAGAGTGGCGGAGATCGTAAACTTTGCCCTTGAAAGCAACATGTTCGTTGTCGTGAACGATCACTGGGATTCGGGCTGGTGGGCGATGTTCGGTTCATCCGATCCCGAGACCGTAAAGCTTGCGTGGAAGGTCTATGAAGAAATGTGGAAGCAGGTTGCGGGGTATTTTAAGGATTATCCCGATATGCTGATCTTTGAATCCGCAAACGAGGAGCTTGGAAACGGCCTTAACAACAACAGTGCATGGGCGGATTCGGGGAGTCTGAGCACAGACGATCAGTACAGGCTCACCAACGAGATAAATCAAAGATTCGTGGAGATAGTGCGAAATTCCGGCGGTAACAATGATAACCGCTTTCTGCTGATCGCGGGATACAACACCGATATCACCGATACATGCGATGACCGCTTTAAAATGCCCGATGACAGCGCAGAGGGAAAACTGTTTCTGTCAGTGCATTACTATACCCCATGGAACTATTGCGGTGCAGGCGAAGGCGGAACGCGGTCGAGATGGGGAATAAGATCCGATTATGAGACGATGGACAAGTATCTTTCCAAGCTTGCCAAATTCTCCGATATGGGATATGGTATAATCATAGGCGAGTACGGAGCGCTTCCGGTTTACGACAGCACTTCGGGAATGCATGAGACACAGGATAATGCTGTGGAATTCACGGAGTATTTCCTTGACCACTGCGACATAAACAACTTTGTTCCGCTCCTCTGGGATACAAACAGCTCTTACAACAAGGTTACATGCACTTTCAGGGATGAAGAAATAGCTTCGGTGTACTCAAAGAGAAGCTTTGAAAAGGAAAGCGCTTCGGAAGGCGGATATCTTGTAAGCGTCAAAACGCACATGGCGGAAAGTGTTTCAAATGCCTCCGAAATGTGGGAAGGGGTCGAGACCTATGAAGCCGGGACACCTGTGGCGTGGATCATGTGGAACGGCGGCGCGGGCACCTATTCGGTGGGA
The DNA here is from genome assembly GCA_024687305.1 of Lachnospiraceae bacterium. Lineage (GTDB taxonomy): Bacteria > Bacillota > Clostridia > Lachnospirales > Lachnospiraceae > UBA1258. Next base: position 13,675 of record JAILEQ010000062.1, read on the forward strand.
GATACCTTTAATCCTGCGGACAATACGGCGGGAATAACCGCGGAAAACGTTGTTGTCGACGGCGCGGGCGTATATACCGTGAGCCTTGATTTTCAGGGCGGAAACAACGGTATCACATTCGCGGCGCTTGCCATAGCGGATGCGGAAATACTGTATCCGGGATGCTATATCGTGATAAACTCCGTCAAAGTTGACGGCGTTCCTGTGGAGCTTACCGCGGTTCCGTATACAAGTTCCGATGACGGAAAATGCACCCGTGTAAACCTTGTGAACGAATGGGTGAAGAATGTACCGGACGATGCGCGAACGCTGATGGGACCGCTTTCAAAGGCATCCGCGGTGATCGTCGATAAGACCGCTTTTGTGGATATACATAACATAACGATAGAGTTCAGGCTTGTAGTCAAAAACTAAACGATCCGTTTATGACGGAAAGAATCTTGAGAAGTGCGAAAATGAGATACGTTATTGAAAATGATATTTTAAGATGCGAGACAGATACCCATGGGGCTGAGATAAAGAGCCTTATAAAGAAGGACGGCAACAGGGAGATCATGTGGAGCGGAGATCCGGCTTACTGGAACCGTACCGCTCCGGTGTTGTTTCCTTTCGTTGGGGCGGTTAAGGAAAAGACCTACAGACATAAAGGAATTGCCTATAATATCGGGCAGCACGGCTTTGCAAGGGATATGGAGTTTGAACTTGTTTCAAAGGAGGACACCGAAGTGTGGTTTTCGCTTTCGGAAAACGGGGAGACACTTTCAAAGTATCCCTTCCGCTTCAGGCTGCAGATCGGCTACCGTGTTGAAGAGGCTTCTGTAAAGGTCATGTGGTCGGTCACAAATACCAATGATGAGGAAATGTACTTTTCGATAGGTGCCCATCCTGGCTTTGCGGTGGACAGCTTAAGCGGCAAAAGCTTTGCGCTTTTCGACATGAACGGAAATCCTGTAAGCAGCGTAAAAAGCAGGATTTTCGGGCAGGGTGGCTGTGCGACCGATAATGAGACCGTGATCGGAACACCGGGCGGCAAACTCGCGATAACGGAAAGCCTTTTCGATAACGACGCGCTCATAATTGAAAACGGGCAGATAGGGACTGTTAAGCTGCTTGAAGCCGATGGGACAGGACTCGTTTCCGTTTCCTTTGATGCACCGCTTGTGGGACTCTGGTCGCCGCCGCATAAGAACGCGCCTTTTGTGTGCATTGAGCCGTGGTACGGAAGATGCGACAGGGAGAACTTTGACGGAGAGCTTAAAGACAGGGATTACGAGCAGAGCCTTGAGGCGGGAAAGCGGTTCGAGGCTGAATATACGATAACTGTGGGCTGAGAGAACACTATATTGTTTTCTTCAAAAAACTTACAAAAACTCTTGCTATCGTTAAATGGTTATGATAGAGTAACAGTCGAGCCGGGGACGGCACCCATAATAAAAAACAGCACTCAACTAATTCTCAATAATGCAGGGGGAAGAAACCCATGACAAAAAACGTAAGTGTTATTGACGAATCAGGCAGACTTATCGGAACTACCTACCCGAAACGGGCAAGGGGCTTAGTAAAAAACGGCCGGGCACGTTATGTGTCCTGCGAAACAGAGGATACAATTTGCCTGACGTGTCCGCCGGATATTTTGGAGGACAAAACAATGACAGAAGAATCTTTAAACACAGTTACACGCACACCTTCCGCAGAATATGCGCTTCAGATGCTCGAAAGCATCGCACTTGACACAGAAGCCTTAAAGAGCGCGGTTACGCAGGTTTCTAACGAGACAGACAACGGTATCGCCCACATGATCGAGGCCCGCGAAAAGACTAACAGAGAGCTTATTGCCTTCTATACCCAGATGTACAACGATTATAAGCCGGCTGCTCCCAACAAGAAGAGCAACACCGTGGAACGCTTTATGGAGATAGCGGACATGGTCAAAGGACTTAACAAGGAAGACTATGACAATGATGCCTGGGAAATGCTCATGGATGCGGCAGAGATGCAGCTCACCCGTAACTATTAAAGAAATGGTCTGTTAGACAAATAAAACGGTTCGTAAAGCAAAGCCTCATTTTACCGAAGGGTAGAGTGAGGCTTTTTTGATAAAGGAAGTGTATATCATATGGAGTTGTTGAACGGAAGACCGGGCAATACCGAAGGCAGGCTTCCGAGAGAGATCAGGACCTATGATCTTCTGGATTCTCTCGGGATCGAATACAAAAGGACGGATCATGATAGGACCGATACCATGGAGGAGTGCAACAAAGTCGATGCGGTCCTCGGAGTTGTGATCTGTAAGAACCTGTTTCTTTGCAACCGGCAGAAGACCGCGTTTTATCTGCTTATGATGCCCGGTACCAAAAAGTTTAAAACAAAGGAATTGTCCGCACAGATCAATTCATCGAGGCTTTCATTCGCGGAGCCTGAGGATATGTTGAAATACCTGGACATTGAGCCGGGATCCGTCAGCATTATGGGACTCATGAACGATAAAGATCACGCGGTAAAGCTCCTTATCGACGAAGATGTTCTTAAAGATGAATTCGTCGGCTGCCATCCGTGCGTAAACACATCGAGTCTTAAGCTCCGCACGGAAGATGTAATAAATAAGTTCCTTCCTGCCGTAGGGCATGATTATAAAACAGTCCGGCTTGTGGGAGAAGACTAAATGAAGTGAGAACATCTGTGAACGTTTGATCGAATACGGCTCTCCGAACGCATGCTCGATCGAAGATCATAAAAGTGGAAGAAAAGGTTGTTGATATGACTGAAAAAAGAACTAAAGATAAATTTCTGAAAGAAGGATTTTTTAAAGATGATCACAAGAGATGAAGCATTTGAACTATTAAAGAAATACAACAAGGATCCCTTTCATATTCAGCATTCACTGACCGTGGAAGCTGTTATGAAGTGGTATGCGAAAGAACTTGGATATGGCGACGAAGCAGAGCATTGGGGGATCGTAGGACTTCTTCATGATATTGACTTTGAACTTTATCCTGAAGAGCATTGCCTGAAGGCACCGGAGCTTTTAAAAGAAGGCGGTGTAAGCGATGATATCATACACTCTGTGTGCTCTCATGGTTATGGGATTACTGTCGCCTGCGGTGCAACAATCGATGTAGAGCCTGTTCATGAGATGGAGAAGGTTCTTTTTGCCGCAGATGAACTCACCGGACTTATCTGGGCGGCTGCTCTCATGAGACCCTCAAAGAGTACCAAGGATATGGAACTTAAGTCTCTGAAAAAGAAATATAAGAGTAAAGGCTTTGCGGCAGGATGCTCGAGGGAAGTGATCGAGCGTGGCGCAAATCAGCTCGGATGGGAGTTGGATAAGCTTCTTGAAATGACGCTTCAGGCTATGGCTGCAAGTGAGGATATCATTAATGCCGAAATGGAAGCTGAGAAGTAAAAATCGATTGTAAACAAGGAGGTATATAGTTATGAGCAGAGTGAACTACGGAGCAAAACCAATCATGTTACCGCAGCCGGTACTTATCATCGGAACTTATGATGAGAACGGTGTACCAAACGCTATGAATGCGGCCTGGGGGATTACTACTGATTTTAAGGAGATTACAATCAGTCTTTCAGAGCATAAGACAACTGATAATTTCAAGATAAGGAAGGCGTTTACCGTTAGCATGGCTACGGAAAATTATGTAGTGGCTTGCGATTATGTCGGTATTGAATCAGGCAGAAACGTGCCGGATAAGTTTGTCAAAGCGGGTTTCCATGCTACAAAGAGCGAATTTGTGGATGCACCTCTCATTGATGAGCTTCCGATGGCTCTTGAATGCAGGGTAAAGAGCTTCGAAGACGGCATTCTTATCGGTGAGATCGTCAATGTCTCTGCGGATGAGAGTGTGGTTACTGACGGCAAGATCGATATTAAGAAGCTTAAACCGATAGCCTTTGATCCTTGCAATAACACATACGTTGCACTTGGCGAGAAGGTTGGAAATGCATTTAAAGATGGCTTGCAGCTGAAATAGGAGGATTGTACAGTGCAGTATCTTATTAGAGCTTATGATGGAGCAGGAAAACTGGATAAGAGGATGGAGGTCCGTCCTCGCCACCTGGAAGGGATGAAGAAACTTAGCAACCACATTGTCAGTGCAGGTGGTCTGCTTGACGAAGAAGGTAAGATGAAAGGCTCTGCCCTTATAATGGACTTCGAGAGCCGTAAGAAACTGGACGAGTACATAGCCGGTGAGCCCTACGTTCTTGAGAAGGTCTGGGAGAAGATCGAGATCGAACCTATTAATGTGGTTATAGCTAATACACTGAATAAATAGACAGGCAGAGATTACATGATATAGGGAGTCTGTTTAGACTCCCTATATTTTTATGGAATTCGCTCCTTAAATCGAAAAAAAGCCTCTAATTCGCTCAAATCTTCATTGATAGGGTGTCAATTTTATAATATGATGCTGTTATAAAGATGAGAGGGTGGTTTATGGAAACTTTAATCATATGGTTGGTTGTTATGATTCCTTTGAGCGCATTTCTGACGGGATTGGGAATTTATGCGCTGAGGCGCAAGAAACCGATGTGGTTTTGGACAGGCCGGGCAGTTATGGAAGAAGAGATCAAAGATATACCGGCGTACAACAAAGCTAACGGAATCATGTGGATCGCTTTTTCATTAGTGAGTTGGGCAAGCACTGTTGCAGGGTGTAAAAGCTTAAAGGTCGGAGGGCTCGTACTGTTAGTGGGCTGCATGGTAGCTGTTCCGATACTTCTTGTGGCATATAACAAGATATATAAAAAGTATATGAGGGGGTAATCGATATGTTTGAAGGAATGAATACATCTATTTTGTTCATATTGGTATTTGGAATACCTATATTCGGATACATCTTTATTGGAAAGATACTCGCCAAGTCTTTTAATAACACTCCTGACGCGCCATCGTATTTGGAAAAAAGTCCCCCAAATTTCTTTGTGCGCTTTTTAAAGTCGATTCTTCGTATCGCAATCGTGATCGCGGTAGCCGTTGTCATCTCTCACTTACAAATAGGGGTGTTTTCAGATCTGATGCGGTTCGACAACCCGGAAGAGCAGAAGATCATAGATGAATATGAAGAATTGAAAGAAAACAATATCGATCCCGAAAACGGAAAAACGATCCTCACTCCGGCGTTTTTGTTAAAAGATTATAAGATTTATTACTTGGGTGAACAAAGAGGCTCCAATTTTGCCACTAAAATGAGCAAAGGAATCTTTATAATGTTGCTCATTACGGCAGGTGGAACATCAGGTATAAGCTATCTGTTTTTGTTTTACAAGCAAAAGAAAAAGATAAGTATCTTAAGTATTTTGGCAACGCTCCTTCTTATTCCTACGATCACTATCGCTTTTAGGACAATAGATAATGATATTTGGGGTGTCAAAGTACCCGCTCCCGAGAGCGCGAAAATATCCGTCGTTGATGTCACGATCAATTCCAGACGCGAAGAAGTCGTTCACAACGAAGAATCAAGTGATTCTTACTATTACTATATTTCGATCGATTACGGCGACGGAAAAGGTCCTGTTTCCAAGGAAACATCATATGGTATCTATTACACCGCAGAAATGCCGGGTGCTTACCTTATGGGACAGGTAGACGATGCCGGAAGCAGAATTGATTTTAAGCTTTATCCCACGTCTGAATATGAAAAAGAAAACTGATTTTTCAGAAATGGAGTGAGGGCCATTCTTTGCTTATAAATTACCATTCATTTATCATTTTGCCCATATTTATCAGGTGATCGGCTATTCTTTCGGAATTGGATGCAAGAGACATATACTGCGATCCGACTATAGCTGTGCATATGCCCTCGTTTAGTCTGACAATATGATTTTCCTCCATTCTGGCGGTGATCTTATCTATTTCATCCTCAATCATGTCAGCTTCTTTAAATGCGTCAATATCTTTTGAGGTGTATGCCTTGATGATCTTTTCAAAGAGTTTTTCTATGTGTTCGCGCAGATATGCTATTTCGTAAATTGCCGATTCGGAGAATCCCTGGTTTTCCTTTTTGAGAGTATCGGCATATTCCATGATATTTTCTGCGTAATCACCGACTCTTTCAATATCACTTATTGTATGAAATGTTGTAGCGACATATTTATGGTCTTTTTCGCTAAGGGGCAGTTTCGAAAGTTCCACTACAAATTTCACCAGTTCTTTGTTGATAAAGTCAATTTCCTCTTCGTTTTCTTTAAACTGTTCCTGTTTGGAAAAGTCAAGTTTGCATATTGTTTCGAGCGAACAGATATAGTTTTGCATGGCTATATCGGCCATATTTATGATTTCCTTTTTGAGCTGGGCAACAGCGATAGGAGGGGTCTTTAACATGTTTCGATCGACATAGTACAGCTTTCTTTTATTATCTTCAACGTTTTCTTCGTCCTTATCGGGAATGAGTTTAGTCACTGCTTTCACCAAAATATTGGTAAGCGGTAAATACAAAACTACCGTCAATACGTTAAATACCGTATGGAACATGGCAAGCTGGATCTGCGGAACATTTGGAAAGAGACGCTCAAACAGTATGCCGAAAGATACGCTGCCGCCGGTTGTAGCGGTCAAAAGCAAGCCCAATATCATAAATAACACCACGCCGCCCACATTAAAGAGAAGATGAATGAGGGCAGTTCTTTTTGCATTCTTGCCGCTTCCCAAGCCGGCGATCATGGCAACTACACAGGAACCGATGTTGGAACCCATGGTAAGAAATATGCCCTGGTCAAGAGTGACAAGCCCGGTAACCACCATGGTGATGGTAATTGAAGTCATGACTGAGGAACTCTGGATAATGGCGGTAAAAACGGTTCCCACAATTACAAGCAATAAGGCATTGTCTATGCCTGCCAGGAATTGTTTAACGGCGTCAAGCTGTGAAAATGTTCCCATCGAAGAGCTCATGATGGATAAGCCCACAAAAAGCATGCCAAATCCCGAGAAAATGCCTCCGAAGCGCTTTAACTGATCTTTCTTGGAAAAGAGTGTGAACATGGCTCCGACGCCTGCAAAGGCAGAAAAAATAACGGTTGTGGACAGGCTGTTGTCACCGGTCATACCAAGAGCTACAATCTGACCTGTAATGGTGGTACCGATATTTGCACCGAATATGACAGTTGCCGCCTGTGTAAGAGACATGATACCCGCGTTAACAAAACCGATTATCATGACGGTGGTAGCACCTGAACTTTGAATTGCGGCGGTTGTTACAGCGCCTATTCCGACTCCTATCAATTGATTTTTGGACACTTTCTTAAAGAGCGACCGAAGCTTGACGGAGCTGACCGCCTCCAAATTTGAACTCATCATGGAACATGCTACCAGGAAAATTCCTATTCCTGCCAACATCGATAAAAATGCGGAAACTATAGTTACAGAATTCATTTTCTTAACCTCCGATAAAGACAAGATCCGTAATGCAGAAGTTTGCATATATTTGCATAAAAATAGACTTCACCACAAAAAAGTGGCAAAGTCTCGCTTCTTAAAACATGTTCCGGGGATGTTTGATTCCCGTACTGACGAAAACATGTCACACATAATTATTTAATCGTGCAAGCTACTCCCTTTGACTATTATATAGTAACAAGGTACAAAATGGCTGTCAATCATTTTGAACTATCGCTTTTGTACCTTTTAATGCCCCAAACCCTATGATATTATTGTTATCAGCAAAGAAGAACCAGGAGTGAAGAAATGATCAAAGCAGTTATATTTGATATGTTTGAAACCCTTGTAACTTTATTTGAGGGTCGAACATATTTCGGCGAGAATATAGCGTCGGATGTCGGAGCCGATCCGGTACTTTTCAGGAAAGAATGGCATTCTATAGAAGATGATCGCAGCATAGGAAAATATACCATAGAAGAAGGCCTTAAAATAGTGCTTGAAAGACTCGGTCTTTATTCGGAAGATAAAGTAAAAGAGGCTGCAAGAAAGAGACGCGAAGCCTTATCGGATACTTTTTCCGCGATCCCCGATGAATCGATAAATCTCCTAAAAAAGCTTAAAGCAAACGGCATAAAGATCGGACTTATCACAAATACGTTTTCGGATGAACGCGATTTTATAAAAGCAAGCCCATTGTTTCCGTATTTTGATGTGGCGCTGATATCCTATGAGCAGGGAATATGCAAACCGGACCCGGAAATGTTTGAAAGAATGACAAAACGTCTCGGTGTTACGGCTGAAGAGTGTTTATATGTGGGTGACGGAGGTTCAAGGGAGTTATATGCCGCTTTAGAGGCAGGCATGCATCCGTTACAATGTACCTGGTTTCATGACAGGGCTTTTAAGCCGCATATTCCGTGCGAGATCCTTGATGAGTTTGAGCATGCGGATCACTGGTATGATGTGCTCGACCATCTTTCTGAGAGCAAGAATGCAAGAGGTAATATCATGCTGATCGGTATGCCTGCATCGGGCAAGAGTACAGTCGGAATAATACTCGCCAAGATTCTTGGCATGGATTTTATTGACAGCGATATTCTTCTGCAGCAACGCGAAGGCAAGAAACTGTGTGAGATCATAGAAAGAGACGGTGTAGACGGATTTTTGAAATGCGAAGAGGAGACGCTTCTTGGCATAAATGTAACGAATACGGTGATAGCAACAGGCGGAAGCGCGGTTTACAGTGAAAAAGCCATGGATTATCATAAAAAGCGCTCCACCGTATGCTATCTTGAAGTTTCGAAAGAGGAACTTGTCAAAAGACTCGCCGATATAAAACAGCGTGGCGTAGTACTGCGACAAGGTGAAAATTTTGACGGTATGTTCGCCACAAGAAAAGCACTTTATGAGAAATATGCTGATATTACGATTTCGGAAGGAAACCGCACGCTCGAAGAAACTGTGCAGGATATCAGGAAACGAATCGCCGATTAACAGATCTTGGAGGTAACGGCAAAAGTGAAAAGATCATTTAAGAATATAGCGACGTTGTTTCGCCGCAAAATGAACCAAGGGGACGGTGGTGCCCCTTCATTTTCGGACCTGGACGATTATATACGGGATAACTATATAGAAGACAAGGCCGGTTCAATCGCTCCCGGCGATCATACGGCACAAGGATTTGCCGGTACCGCTTTATCCGGAGCGGGGGAAACGGTACGAAAGGCTGTAAAAGCGACTTTTGCAAGATCGGCGAAAGAGTGTGTTCCATATGAAGAACCCGAGGAAACGGTTGAAGATGAGGAATGCGGCAGTTCTTTTGAGATATCGCCGGCGGATCTGAAAGAGCCCGAAAAATATGCCGACAAGACAGTTTTTGCTTCGGTCTGTGTGCCTATGCCCGAGCCGGAGCGCAAACTTGATGACGTTGTAAGCAATCTCGAAAAGTCATTTATGGAAATGGTGTTTTTTTTCGCCGATCAAAAAGGTTTAAGCGATTCCGGGCTGCAAAAGAGGGCAAACATCGACAGAAAAGCATTTTCAAAGTTAAGATGCGGCACCACCAAAAATCCCAGCAAATCGACTGCGCTTGCACTTGCGATAGCCTTAAAACTTAATCTTGACGAGGCAAAGGACCTGTTGGCAAGAGCAGGATACGCTTTTTCGCCTTGCAGCAAGCAGGACGTTATAGTCAGATATTTTATAGAGCGGGAAGCTTACGATATAGATGCAGTAAATTATGCGCTTTACGAGCATGGCGAGCAGATACTGGGCACGAAGCAGTATTAGGCTGAGCGACGGAGTGTAAAAGTCGCTTGGCGGGCGACCGCGGTTTCTTTTTACAAATATATAATGACCTCAGTAACAGGAAAACACACTATTACGGAGGTGCATTTATGAGAGAAAATTTAACCGAACTTGTTTTTATCCTTGACCGAAGCGGATCTATGAGCGGCCTTGAAGCCGACACGATCGGGGGCTTCAATTCAATGATCGCCAAACAGCAAAAAGAAGAAGGCGAGGCTGTCGTGACCACAGTGCTTTTCGATGACAGCATCGAAGTACTGCACGATCGTGTTCCGATAGGAAAAGTCGAGAAGATGACCGACAGCGACTATTTTGTGAGAGGATGTACGGCACTTTTGGATGCGGTGGGCAGAACGATCCGCAGCATAAAAAAAGTCCATAAAGCCATGCCGGACGAGGAAAAACCTTCGAAAACCCTTTTTATCATCACAACCGACGGACTTGAGAACGCCAGCAAAGAGTACAGCTTCAAAGAAGTCAAAAAGATGATAAACAAACAAAAAGAAAAATATGACTGGGAATTTTTGTTCCTCGGTGCCAATATCGATGCGATCGAGGTCGCAAAGAATATGGGTATCGGGAAGGACAGAGCGGCAAATTACTGTTGCGATTCGGCAGGTACGGCACTTAATTATGAAGTCATGGATGAAGCTGTGTCGTTTGCAAGAAAATGCAAAGGTTCAAGTATGAAAGCCGCATTCTCGGGCGGAGCGTGGAAAGCACGCATAGATGAGGACTACAGCGAAAGAGGATAATGTGCGGGACATATGTGTCCCATTGCAAAAACAGGGCATTTGCTCACTTTGTGTCCTGTAAGAAAACGGCATAAGATCATATGCTTAGAGCGTAAAGGAGGTCACGGAAAATGGATCAGGCAAAAATCGGTAAGTTTCTGGCGGAACTTCGTAAAGAACAGGAAATGACTCAGGAACAGCTGGCTGAGAAATTGAATGTTGCAAGAAGAACGGTATCGCGCTGGGAAACGGGTAACAACATGCCCGACATTGATATACTGATAGAGCTTTCGGATCTGTATGCCGTCGATCTTCGGGAAATCTTAACCGGAGAAAGGAAGAGTGAGCAAATGAATAACGAAACAAAAGAAACAGTATTACAGGCAGTTGATTATGCAAACACGGAATCGGAGAAGTGCAACAAAAGAGTTCGGTTGTGCAATATGATCGGAATGGGATTTATGGTGATATACATGCTCTTTAAAGATTCCGAAATTTATTTTCAAAACAAAACCGCAGCTGTGCTTATAGACATAGCTTCGGGAATAGCATTGGGAATGCTGCTTACGGGGCTTATCTTCTCAAGCCGATACGGCGCAAAAATAAGAGCCTTCAAGCAAAGAGTTTTTAAAAGAGCGAGGTTATAGCCTGCGAGCCCCTTTAGGGGCTCGTTTTTCTTTACTTTGCAGGCAATACGCTTTTAGTAACCAAAGAATTTCTTCAATTTTTCATCCGGAAGGAGATCGCTTTTGTAAAGGCCGAAGGAGCTGCCCGGAACGATCTCCTGGTACCGGTCGAGAAACTCGTCGTAGGTTTTGGCCTTAAAGCAGTCGGGAGTTATGAAAAAGTCGCGCGAGCCGCCGGTTGAGCGGTTGCCCGCCGTCACACTTACTTTATAGTCACCGGTGGCAAGTTTATAAACTCTGTATTGCTCAAGATACCAGCCGTGAATGTCGACGTGCCCAAACGGAACATCGTAAGAAGAGATAACGTCATTGTTTGAGAGAGCACAGTTTTCGTAATCGTATTCTATGCATTTTATAAAATCTTCGGCAGTACTGAAATTTTCAATGTAAAATGTGTCGGAATCTGAGCTTTGGCGTATGAATTCGTAATCACCGTCAATTTGACGGATGTCGTATTTCCAAGCCTTTTTAAGCATTTCTTTTGTAAGCCAGTGATAATTCTTTTTGACTTTTTTATAAGCTTTATCTGTGTAAACTTTTATGTCCGTACCGAACTTAAACTTCTCTTCGGGGTTTGAGTTCGCTACGGTTGTTTTGGTATACTCGCAAAGATAATCGATAAATTCATCGGACGTGGAGCCTTCTTTCCATTCATCTACGATCCGTTCATTTTTCCATCCGCTTCTTGTCTGTCCGAATACGAGCCTGCCGTGAACGGGCGTGATCTCCCATGGTGTACACTTTTTCATCTGTGCGATCGATGCCCAGGGATATTCCGTTTTAAGTTTTTCAAGCGCTTTCTCGTAGTAAACGTTTATGTCCGTTCCGTATTTAAACAATTTTATACTTTTCGTGGGCTTTTTGTTGAGCTCTTCCTCGCGAAGCCTTTCTTTTTCTTCCGCCTCTTCCCTTTCAAAGATATCATCGGGACTTAGGGCTTTCCATGCCCATACTTTATCGGGATCGATGCAGCATAATGCCGGTGCATGGATAAATGTTCCGTCTGTTTCGCTGAATTTATCCCATCGGCCCGCAGAGATCGAACCGTCGTTTAACAGTAAAAGGCAATACTGTTCATTTTTGGGATAATCTTTGTCGGAAAAAGAGTTAAAACCTTCGAAATCGACGTGATATGTGCTTTCTTCTTCGGGGATCATATTGATGAAACCGATATTTTCGTCTTCAAGGCATTCCGTGATATCGTAACGGGAAAGGCGATGCCATTTTGCAACTTCGCTCCAGTCAACCGAATCGCCCGTGCCACGAACAAACGAACCTGTAGGATTTGTTTTACTGCAATCATTGTGCGGACACCATTCCCCTGCCGTGTAACGCCCGTTTTTTAATTCGAGCAGACAAAAAGTCCCGTATTCCGGAAGTTTTTTGTCTTTTGTCTCAAAAAAATTGTTAAAGGAAATGGTTAGCGTCTTGTAATCGCAGGTAAACATAGTTTTCTTTCTCCCTTACTGAATGGGTACGGAGTGTGTTTCTGGCAATATTTTAGCATTTGCGTCTTTAAAAACCAACTGTAATTTGATATCATTTCTACATACGCCAATCATCGCAAAAGAGAGATTGTGCGTAAACGAACCGGCAAGGCGGATAAGATGAATATTTTCGCATTTGAAAGACAAAAAGAGACGATAAGTATAAGGAATATCAGACCTTCGAGATACATTTATTATATGGCATATGTGCTGGAACTTATTTTTTTCTCGGTCCGAGGCAACTTCCTTCCCGTTTCGACGAAAGTGTTCGGGATAAACGGCTGGACGATCATTTTCGCGGCACATATGATAGCTTCTTTGATCGTGATGCTTATGTGGACAAAGAAATTTAAACCGCTTTTGATAGCCTCTTTGGTGATAATGCTGGCAGGACTTGTTCCGTACATCTTTTTGCCCGTCGGTATTTTGAGATTTGTGTTCGGACTCATCGGATACATCGGGCTCGGAGGTGTGGTCACGGGAGCGCGTTGCGGTTATGCTTTCGCGGCAAATAATGCCGAGAGGCTGTTCGGAATCATACTTATGTTCTTTTCGGTTACGATGGTAAGACTTTCAGATTCTTTGGGAGCTGACGGCATTTTTGTAACGGTAATGCTTCCTATCGCACTTTTGGTAGTATTAAGCTTTTGCATCGTTCGATTTAGGGAAGAAGATCTTGAGGTCAAAGAAGAAAGCTCAAAAGAGGATGCGAGGGGAGTATATTGGGCGCTTGCATTTTTTATCGTTTATTTTTCGGTAGACGGATATATAGGGGCGCTGACGGAAGACAGCCGGAATGAGTATATGTACCTGATCGCAGGAAGCTTGCTTGCGGTCGTTATACTGGTTTCTGCTTTTTGCAAGATCCGGCTTTCAACCTGGCATCTATGGAATCTTTTCCTTTTGTTTTCTATCGCAATGGGAGTATTTGCGGTGCTTGCTCCAAAGATCGGGACCGATGTACCCATGAACTTCTTTGGCGGTTTAAGCTATATCGGATGGCCGTTATGTATATATACGCTCGGAAGTGCACAGCGCCGGTTTGCAAGCTACAGGCTTTTGAAAAAATGTACCCTTGTTTATGTTTTGCTTTCTCCGTTCACCACACTTTCAAGCAACTGGGCATTAAATTTTTGTTCGGAGTATTTTCCGATGATAACGTTAATATACATATTGACGATCTCATTTGTTTTGCTCATGTTTTCCCCGGTAAGCTACCAATATCTTTTTTCGTCATTATGGATCGACGGATTGTATAAGCCTGATATGACTGCTTTACACAAGAAGGTCGAGCAGGCGGATCAATTCGGCAAATATGAACTGACGCCCAGACAAAAGGAAGTCGCCGCTTTACTGCTTGCCGCAAAAACAAGAAGACAGATTGCGGGCGAGTTGGGGCTTTCCGAGTCCACAGTCAAAATGCATACATCGGAGTTGTATAAACGACTTAACATAAACAGCAAGGCAGAACTGTTTAAGATATTCGGTGTTACCGCGACAGAAGAGTCGCCGGAAGAATAGAGCGACGCGCAAGATATATTCCCTTCGGATTGTTTCCGAAGGGTTTCTTTTTGCAAAATGGCATAAAAACGGGAAAAATCAGATACCCTACCCAAATGTCCGTATTGTTTTTTGAAGCGTTCCTTTTAGACTTTTATCTGTAAGATATGTGTGTAAATGCGCACAAAGAAAGGAATGCGACAATGAAAAGAATAACAGTTTTATTGATAGTTTTATCCATGCTGATCTGCATGGCGGCGTGCGGTAAAAACTCAGGCGGCGATGGTCAGTCGGGTAACGATGGCACAAACGTCACAAAGAGTGTTTCGGGCGAGAAAAACACATCTGACAAGGAAGCGGCGGACGAATCTGCCGTAAATAAGACCTCGGATAATGCAAAAGCAGAAGAGCCTCCCATGATACCCGGTGTTCTTAACTTTTATGACCTCGATGACAGAGATGCATCGGTTCTTACGGGGCTTCGGACTGTTGGTAACCGTATCGGAAATTCATATAATGCAGATGATTATTTGGGTATAAATGATTGGCCGGCTTCTTCGGATCATATCCGCTTCATTTTTGCAATTGATGAGTGGGTGGAATTATATCCCGATTCGAATCTTGAATACGGACTGAGACTATGGGTGCTCGAACACAGAGAAGATCAGTCATATTATGAGAATGCAAAGTTTTCGGATCTGATGCCGGGATTTAAAACATACATTGATTTAAGGCCTGAACCCGACGCTCCCGATTATCCATGGGGAAGTTTCTATCTGAATCCGGATGAATGTACGCCGGGATATTATGATTTGGTTTTTACTTATGACGGTAAAGCGATAGCGACGCTCCTTACCAAGTTTTATAACGAAACAGACCTGGATGGTATGGATGACAAAGAACTCACAAAACTTATGGAAGATGAGCAGGCTTTGGCAGGGGGCGGTGCATTGGCGACACCCAAACCTGCCGCAAAGAAAGACAACTCCGGTGAGGAAAGCGTTGAATCTATAGAAGAGGATGTGGCTGAAAGCGATACATCAAGCTATGTATTCCCCGGATACACAACGGAGGCTCCCTGGCCGGAAGCAGCCGTTTGGGAAGCAATGGGACTGCCGAACCTTTACGTAGATGATGCAGGAAAGGTATCTATAAGCGATAAAGAGTGGATATATCCTTTGAACGCCAAAGACGGTGTTTTGTTTGAAGCTCGTCCCGAAAGCAGCCACTTTGACGATCTTGTGGCTGCATTAAACGAAGCCGGGATAGAAGGTGAAGACAGTTCGGATTCTTTTGACAGTTATTACGAGGCTTATTACACTTATAACGGTGTGGATATGGCTGTTAAGATCTCCGAGTTTGACACCGGAAAACTGACTATACTGGTGAGATTCCTTCCGGAAGATTAAAGCGGGTTCGTATAGACGACAGCATTTTTGCTGTCGTCTTTTTTTACTTTATTAGGAAATTTCTTCGAAATTTTCTATAAAGCAAAAAATGCTCCGCAAGGGTGCAAAACGTCCTGTGGACGTTTGTTATGCACCGACCGTAGCGGAGCGAAGACCGCACTCGCGCGCGTGGAATATGTTGCTTACGCAACCGCGCTCGGCGCGAGCGTATTGCGAGCAATACGCTTTTTATATAATTCTTTACATAAGGGTTCAACATTTATAAACTGTAATTGATCGTATTTACAGACAAAGGAGCGAACATATGATAATAGATTCATTTGACAACATAAGTGAGCCCATCATAACACCACAGTCTTTCTTTGGAGATAAGAAGAATATCTGTGATATAGCGATCGGAACGTTTTCAAGAGAGATATATCCGGCGGTACTTGCGAAATACCCGCACGAGGAGATCGGGGAGCTCAGGGCTGCAAATAAGATAAAGAAGATCCATCTTTTGAATGTCGGCGGCATGAAAGTCGTTTTTTATCTTTCGGAGATAGGCGCAACTCTTGCCGGAACAGATATCATAGAGCTTAACTGGCTTACGGGAGCGGATAAGTTCATTTTGTTTGGGTCAGCGGGATCATTGGACAAAGAACGCACTACGGGCAAATATGTGATACCGACCGAGGCTTACCGTGACGAAGGAATGTCGTATCACTACGCCGAGGCGGATGATTATATAACCGTAAAAAACGCCGATCGGCTGGCCGATATTTTTACAAAGAATGAGCTGCCGTTCGTTAAGGGAAAAGTGTGGACTACCGATGCTTTGTACCGTGAGACTCGCAATGCGGTGCGTCAACGAAAAGAAGAGGGATGTATCGCCGTAGAAATGGAGCTTGCGGGAGTTCAGGCAGTCTGTGACTATCACGGCTTTGAACTGTATGATTTTCTGGTGACGGGCGATGTGGTGGATCAGCCCGATTACTCACCTGACGGACTAACAGAAGCGAATCATTCGCTTGATAAATTTGACGTGGCACTGGCGATAGCAAGGAGCATCAAAACTGTTCCTTACGTTCCGGCCGATCCCGGGGTAAGACCGCACAATACCGATGTTTTAAAAAAATTTCATAGAAACAGGTTTATCATGCACATCCTTTTGGCGATAAGTGTGGTGCTGTCAATCAGCGGAATAGCGGTAATGTTTAAAAGGCCGATCATCCTGTGCACAGGAATACTGGTGCTGCTTGTAAGTCTGTTTTTCGGAGCTTTTACCGGCGCAATGTGTTGCCCGTATTGCGGCCATCCGATCGGAAGAAACAGCTTCGGGCCCCGTTGTACCAATTGCGGGAGAAAGATTCTGTAAACGGCCGACAGAGATTTTGCAAATTTATGTAAACCAGAGAGGATATTTATTTTATGAGCAAAAAAGTATATTTATTCGGACAGATATTGGGAACGCACTCGTTCTTGCTAAAAGACGGCTTTTTGCAGCCCGACGAGTACGCAGAGATAGGGGCACAGTATTTTCTCCCCGGTGGAGAGACGGGAACGGCAGCAACGGTTCTCGCTTCATTGGGAGCAGATGTTAAGATGGACGGAACCTGGATAGGAACGGAAGTTGCTCCGATGTTAAAAGAGTTTTACGCGGGTAAAAGCGTGGACCTCTCTTCAGTAAAGTTTTGGGAAGAAGACAAAGGCGTAATGGACTATGTAGTTATAGCCGGTTTGGTGCGTTCTCCGATGGGACGCTTTCAGACACTGTTTTCATCGGGAAAACGCTGGTGGAATGTTCCGAGAGAAGAGGATATCGCCGAAGCAAAAGCAGCTGCGATCGATCCGTTCTTCGGTGACGATTCGCTGCTTGCGGCCGATCTGTGTCTTAAGCATAACGTTCCTTACGTTACGATCGACAGCCCTCACACTTCCAAACTGCATCAACAGGCAGCAATAAACGTAGTCTCAAAAGAGTGCACCGCAGAACACTACAAAGGTATGCCGGCCGAAGAGATCATGGAGAAGCTTAAAGAAACATCTGCGGGATTAACGATCATTACACAGGGCGGCGGTGAGATGCTGTATGCAAGAAAAGGTGAACCGACACACACCATGAAGCCTTTTGACGTTGAAGTTAAAAGCACGCTCGGCGCGGGAGATACCTTCAAAGCGGGCTGTGTATACGCTCTCTTAAAGGGCTTTAATGACGAAGAAACCGTAAGATTTGCCTCTGCCTGCTCGGCCATCGCGATCTCGCGCTTCCCGCTTCCTTTAAATCCTCCGACACTTTCCGAGGTTGAGGGATTGACAGCTCATAAATAAAGAATACATAGGGGTAACCATGAAAGAGAAGATCAAGGCGATCATCGCGTTTTCGGTGGTCGCAATAATAACAATAATATTTATCATATTGGATATAAAAGACAAGGCCCGGTCAACCGATGTTTTTCCGACCGATGAAACAAAGATAATGCTTTACGGTGAAGCGCACGGGTCGAAGATTTATTACGACATAGAGTTTGATCTTTGGAAAGATTGTTACGCTAAAGGCATGCGTGATCTGTTTGTGGAACATGCGTACTTTAACGCCAAATACATGAATCTTTGGATGAGCGAAGATACCGATGAAAAGCTTGACGAATTTATGGAAGATATAAGCGATACGCAAACCGGCAATGCATATTTCCGTGAATTCTTGAAAAGGATAAAAGCCGAGTGTCCCGAAACGGTATTTCACGGAACGGACATAGGCCACCAGCTTTATTCGACCGCACCCAGATATCTTGCATATCTTGAAGAGCACGGCATGAAAGACTCGGAAGAGTACAAAGAAACGCTTGAAAACATGGCGCAGGCCGAAGAACATAATGCCCTTCCGGATCAAAACTTCGGCATGAACCCCTTAAGAGAAGGCTACATGGTCGATAACTTTATTAAAGCCTACGACAGTGTCGGTGGTAAGATCATGGGTATTTACGGAAGCTACCACACCGATCTTTCCAATCCGGAACTCATGGCGGGTCGTTTAAAAGCGCATTACGGAGATATTATCAGTTCCGTTACCTTGTCGACCCTTGCGCGCGGAAAACTTGAACCTTATAAGTTCGGTTTAAGCGTGACCGGCATCATTTTCCTTTTGATGCTCTTTGTTCCCAACATATGCTGGGCAAAATGGGGCAAGCCCGTAAACTACGAAAATTTCGTGCAAAAAGAAAACAGAATACTCCTCATTTTTGAACGTGCGGGTGAAGTCCTGGTAACATGTTTTCTTTTGATATTCCCTGCAACAGGTTCGCGTGTAAAACTGCTCCCCGAAGGCTTGTACTTTGATTGGACCGACTTCATTCGCCTTACGGCATTTGTACTCATGATCTTTTACGAATGTTTTTGGATAAGGTATTTTGGCACCAAGAAAACGATGCAAGACTACTACAGTTCATTCGCAGGCTTCCCCGTCGCCGGCGCAACGCTTCCGGTCATAGCGGTATTGTTGCTTGGAATTCACGCACATAATCTGCTTTTGATCGGAGCCGCGATCATACTTGGGATAGGACATATCGGAATACATCTGCAGCATAAAAAGGAAGCATCGAACAGTGAACTTGCCCAATCATGATCGGGATGCTGAGATGAGATAAAAGGCAGCATAAGCTGCCTTTTGTTATATAAGTGTATTTGAAAAGGCATTTTAGAGATTGCTCTTTGCGTCACTTCGGCCTAAATACATTACGGAAAATGTCAAAAACAGTGCGATCAAAAGGAGTGAAAAGATCCCGAATTTGGCGTAATCGGCTGAGAGATCGCGCTGGTTCATGGCAAGGTCAAAAAGTGAGAAGGGTGTTGCGTAATAGCGACCTTTAGCGACGCAGCCCACACCCGCCATGCCGCCTATGAAGGCGATCGCTATGGGGATCACGAAATTTCTTATCACGAGCGAAACAAAGATCTGGAATGCGCAGATCGCGAAAGCACCAATCATTCCCATGATAAGCCAGCCGGGAAGACCTACGGGGAGACTTCCTTCAACTTGCACAAGCTTGCCGGATAAAAGATATAAGAGCGCGATCCAAACGATCGAAAGTGCCGTAACAAAGCAGGTAGCAGCAAATTTTCCGAGAACTATCTTTATCGGTCTTTCGTGCGTAAGAAGTATGTTCATATTTGTCCCCGCGTGTTCAACTCTCCATATACATCCGGCGAATATTCCTATTATCACAGGCATAAAGAAATAGCATATGAAAAGCGTATGCTGTGTCCAAAGCGAATACCAGCCTTCGGTGAGGATGGCAATATTTGCGGTGTAATTAAGCGTTCCGATGATCGCCGCAATAACGGGCACTATGAAAAATGCATACCATGCGGGAGAACCCTTTAGTTTCATGAATTCCGCGGGACGTTTGTGAATCTTTACGTCCAAAGAAGCGGTTTTGGTGTGTTTTCTTTGGGCCTCTTCAACTCCTGTTTTTTTAAGAAGCAATGCGGAAATAAAGCATAATATTGCTATCCAGCCGATATGTATGAGTATAGGGGTAAGACTTAACCCGGTGAGCACAAAAGCGGTCTCGCCCGACTCCCGATCCCACTGCATCTGTACGAACGAGGACGTTACAAAGCCACCCCACGGGAGTATCTTCTGAAAAGGCGATTCGGGAAGGAATGCCGAGAACAGTCCCATGAAACTTCCTATTATGCCGACCGATACTCCTGCGGCCTGATTGCGTATAAAGTAAGAGAGCATAAGCTGGAGGCTAAAAAGCGTCATGGCGGTCAAAAACGTTACAAGCGCGTGATAGAGCATGTAAACGTGGTCATAGGTTGTCGGAAACTTTAGTAACGGCATAAGTATATGTATGCCCGCACACTGCAAAAGCGTCAAAAACGCGATCGAAAGAGTGCCGTATAAGTATTTTGTAAAGAATAATCTTGCGGGAGTCGTGAAGGTATACATGCACTTTAACATGTCGCCTTTATGCTCAAAGTCCATAAGTCTTGAGGCGAGTGCTGCGCTCACGACCGGTAAGAACAATGAGTTTACGATCGGCATGTTGTAAAAGAGTACCATCCAGCCGTCTTCCATGCCTGATTTTTTGCCGTTGTTGGCGTATATGAAAAAGATCTCTGCAAGTACCGCTCCGATCAAAAGGAGCGTGTCACGGCGTCTCTTATGCTTTTTGTGTTCTATTATAAAATCACTTATGATGCTCATTTTCTTTATACTCCTTTAGTCATTTCAAGAAATACTTCTTCCAGACTTGCATTTCCTTTTTCAAGTTCGGATAAAGGGCCTTGATAGATCATCTCGCCTTTGTTGATGATCCCGACGTAATCGGCGATCTGCTCGACTTCCGAGAGAAGATGGCTTGATATGATCACCGTGCAGCCGTACGTGGCGGGGATGCGCTTGATAAGTTCCCTGATCTCGTTGATTCCTGCGGGATCGAGACCGTTCGTGGGCTCGTCCAGAATGATGAGTTCGGGGTTGCCCATGAGTGCCATCGCAATTCCGAGGCGCTGTTTCATACCAAGAGAATAAGTCTTGACTTTGTCGTCTTTTCTATCATAGAGGGATACCGTTCTTAAAGCGCTTTCGATATCGGACGCGGACAGATGCTTGTATTTTGCTATGATCTCAAGATTTTCCCGACCGGTTAAGTGACCGTAGAAGCCGGGGCTTTCTATAAGGCTTCCTGTTTTTTGATTGATCTTAAAGCGGGTAGCGGGGTTCATCATGCTTCCGAGTATGCGTGCGTTTCCGCCATCGGGCTTTATGAGGCCCAAAAGAAGCTTCATGGTGGTCGTTTTACCCGCACCGTTGGGACCTAAAAATCCGTATACGCAGCCTGCCGGTACGGCGAGATTTAAGTTTCTTACGCGGTATTTTGAGCCGCTTCTTTTGCAAAGATGGTTTGTTTCAATTATAAAATCATTCATTTCTGTGTCCTCCTGTTTGCTGTTGAGTTTATGGTAAAATGCCTTTCTTACGAAAACATGACGGCTACCTTACGATTACCTTACAAATGCGTTTTTGACTTTTACGGGGCAAAGAAATATGTATAATGAAAGTGCGAGGTGACAACATGATTCTTTCGGAAAGCAGAATTTTGCTGGTAGATGATGAAAAGAAAATACTGGAATTAAACGAAAAGCTTTTAAAAGATAACGGTTTTACGACGGTATTTACGGCATCAGACGGATATGAGGCGGAGCTTATAATGGAAAAAGAACGCGTCGATCTGGCGGTGCTCGATATAATGATGCCCGGTGTCGACGGTCTTTCTTTATATGAATCGTGGCAAAAGAAAGGGAAAGGGATCCCGGTCATTTTTCTTTCTGCCAGAGATGAAGAAGCAAGCAGATTGAGGGGACTTGGACTCGGAGCCGACGATTATGTTACAAAGCCTTACACGCCCGAAGAACTTTTGCTTAGGATAAAAGCGGTTTTGAGGCGTACGTATCACCTTACGGAAAACAGGGTGGTGGAGCTTGGAGCGGTGAAGATCGATCTGTCTTCGGGTATTGTGAAAAGGCCCGATGGCGATGTGGAACTTACTGCAAAGGAGTTTTTGCTGTTTTCAAAGCTTAATGACAATCGTGGAAAGATCGTTTCTTTGAATATACTTTTGGATACGCTTTGGGAGGACGGAAGTTACGGACTTGAAAATTCTTTGATGGTCCACGTGAGAAGGCTTCGTGAGAAGATAGAAGAGGATCCGTCGAAACCCGTGTATTTACAGACCGTCAGGGGGCTTGGTTACAGACTTAACAACGGAGGATGATTACATGAAGATGTTTTTTGGCTATCTGGCATCGATGATGATGGTGCTTGTGTCACTTTTTATAGTGGATATAGCCGTTATTTCGATCATAAATCTTAAGACTATGGGTACGAAGGGCATATTGGATGTAAGAGATGTGTCTCAAAGTATTACGTGTGTTGACGGCACCTATTCGCTTGAATCGGGTATGGAAGATCTGCTTGATAAGTATTCGTCTTTTGCCATGCTGATCGCAGATAACGGTGAAGTTGTGTGGGAGTACGCCAAACCTGTCGAGGTGCCCGATCATTATGATATGAAGGATGTGGTTTCTTTTGCCCGCTGGTACTTAAAAGACTATCCCGTTTACACGTGGGCATCGGACGACGGAATAGTGGTGCTGGGGCTTCCGAAAAAAACGGTCTGGAAGTATCCGCTTGATTTCAATATGACCACAATAAGCGGGTTGATGCGTTCCGTGCCGTATATTATTATTATAAATGCGGTGATACTCATATTGCTGCCAATCCTTATTACGAAGCATTGGATAAATCTTCGCGAGCGCTCACGGACGGCGTGGATAGCGGGAGTTTCGCACGATATCAGGACGCCGTTGAGCCTTGTGCTTGCGTCGGTGGAAAAGGGCAGTGTTGCCGAGAAGCAGTGTTTTAAGATCCGCGATCTCATAGGCAACCTAAACACCGAGAACAAGCTCGATTCGGGAACCGGCAAGTGGGTTGACGAAAAGATCGCGCTCGTGCCGCTTTTAAGAGAGATTGTCTGCGATTATATAAACAGTTACGGCGACGAGTATACGTTTGAGGCAAATATAGACGAAAGCCTCGGGGATTTCACTGTAAATGCGGATCTTAGTCTGATAAGACGTATGATCGACAATCTGATAACAAATGCAGTTTTACACAATGATGGTGGCTGTACCATTCAGGTTACGCTTGAACCGATCATAAACAGGAGCAAAACACGGATATCGGGAGCAAAGCTCACCGTTTCGGATAACGGCCGAGGCGCAGATGCCGGCAAGATAAAAGCACTCAATGCAGGGATTAAGAACAATTATCTTCCCGAGCACGGTCTCGGGCTCAGGGTCGTAAAAGAGGTTGCAAAAAAATACAGGTATCCTGTCAGATTTTCATCAAACCAAGGCTCATTCTTCAAATGTGAGATTTATTTTTAACCATAGGGGACGGTGGTGTTGGTTCATTTTTGAGAGTAAGACCACTGCCGAGATATATGAGGAGAGAATATAATGAATATCGTTTATAAGAAACTTACTGAAGCCGAACTAAAAACATTTATAAACATGAGGATCGCTCAGCTTACCGAAGAATACACTTCGGAAGGAAGAAAAGTTCCCGAAGGCGTCGACCTTGAGGCTGCGCTTTTTGATTTCTATCACAGACACATGGCTGACGGTACGTTTGTATCGTGGCTGGCGATGGACGGAGATAAGATAATCGGTACGAGCGGAATGAGTTTTGTCGAAAAGCCCCCGTATTTTACCTGTCCGACGGGAAGACTCGGACTTTTATCGAGTATGTACACCGATCCGGATTACAGAAGAATGGGTATTGCCAAGGAACTTCTCCACAGAGTGGTCGAAGAGGCAAGAGCCTACGGTTGCGGCGCCGTTCACATCACCGCTTCGAATATGGGTGTAAAGCTTTATACCGCATACGGATTTGAACATAACGGGAATTTTATGCAGTATAAACTGTAGTTTTTTCCGTTTGGGAATATAATGAAATATAGTGAAATATAGTGCGATTGAGCATAATCTTGAAGCGGAAGTGTTTAAAATGGAATTGTTTACAGGCAGACCCAAGGATGTTGAGGGACGTTTACAAAGAGAGATTCGGACTTATGACTTCCTTGATTCTTTAGAGATAGAATATCAAAGGACCGACCATGAGGCGGCGAAAACAATGGAGGCATGCGAAGAGATCGATAAGGTGCTCGGAGTGCTGATGTGCAAGAATCTCTTTCTTTGTAACAGGCAGAAAACGGCGTTTTATCTTTTGCTGATGCCCGGAGACAAGAAGTTCAAAACAAAGGAGCTGTCGGCGCAGATCAATTCGGCAAGACTGTCTTTTGCCGAGGCCGAAGATATGATCAGATATCTCAATATCGAGCCCGGTGCGGTGAGCGTCATGGGACTTATGAACGATAATGATCATGCGGTGCAGCTTCTTATAGACGAGGACGTTTTAAAAGGTGAGTTTCTGGGCTGCCACCCATGCGTAAATACATCAAGCCTTAAACTCAAGACCGAGGATGTGATCAAAAAGTTTCTGCCCGCTGTCGAACACGATTATGTGACGGTTCATCTGGTAGGCGAAGATTGAAAATGGCGGGAGGGTTATTCCTCCCGTTTTTACATTATAAAGCGAGTATTGACTAAACAACTTAGGAGTGATAACATTTCGTGTTAGCCAAGACTAACTACATCATTTTAATTGCATGTCGGAGCATTGATTGCCAAATGGAGTGGCAACGCCTCTTTTGCAAATGTATACTCTCCAATGGTTAGCCAATGCTAACCAAAGAATATATTGAAGTTGTACAACACCGCCGCACGCTGGAAAAGCGGTAACCGGCAGACCATTCTCGGAGCCGGACTCAGTTTTCAGACGTTTGTGTTCATACCTCTTTGGGGTATCAGTCGGCGATCGGAACCAACTGCGGTGCCAAAAACTTCATAGGTTAACGAGGTAAAATTGGTGTTATGAAGGACAAAGAAAAAATTGTGAAAGATTCGGGGGAAATGTTTAACAAGTATATGCATCTTATATCGTCATCGGAGCTTGAACAGACCTACAGATTGAAAAGCGATACAGGCGAAGGGATAATGCGTCGGTATAACGTATCGAGAGGTATATATTACATTTATTCCGAGATTGAAAAGTATTATCCCCTATATCAGGAACAAAGGCAGCTCGTAAGGCACATAGAGATAATGTACATGGTGGAAGGCCATGCCGATTTCGAGATGGAGGGCAAACGCTGGGCTTCGGCGAATACCGGTGATGTGTGTATTTTCAGCAGCAATGTCGCCACGAAAAATTGCATAGTGGGTCCGAAGGGCATGCGGTGCATAAGCATAGTCGTCTGTATAGACGATGCGGCGGAAGAACTCAACCGATTGCTCGGTACGGATGCGTTTGACAAAGATAAGATATATGAAGGCGTATTGAGCGCAGACAACTGTATATGTTTTGCCGCGACTGATATGCTGAAGGTAATATTCAACCAGTTGATGCAGCTTCCTGACACTTACGGTGATCATTATCGAAAACTGCTGACGTATCAGACGATCATCGCGACGATGGATGTAAAGGGCAGGAAAGCCACCGATCAGCAGTATTTCAGTAAAGATACGGAAAACAAAGTTCATGAAGCGCGCAAGATACTCGGAACGGATATTTCTATAAACATTTCGATCGAAGAGCTTTCTGCAAGAGTAAAATTGAACAGAACCACCTTGCAAAAAGTGTTTAAGCAGATGTATGGTATGACTATATTCGAGTACAGAACACAGATTAGGATTCAGGAAGCAAAGAATCTTATACTGGAGGGCAATCATACGATAACCGAGATAGCAGGTTTCGTAGGGTATTGTAATGCCAGCAAGTTTTCCGCTTCCTTCAAAAAGATCACGGGAGTAAGTCCCAGTGAATTCGGAAGATATTGAGGTGACAGACATGACCGGAAAAGTACTTATAGGAATATTGATTCCGTTTTTGGGAACGGCACTCGGTTCAGCGTGCGTGTTCTTTATGAAAAAGGAACTAAGCAACAAGGTTCAGAAAGCGCTGGCGGGGTTTGCTAGCGGAGTTATGGTTGCGGCTTCGATATGGAGTCTTATAATACCTGCAATGGAGCAATGCGAATCGATGGGGAGATTAAGTTTTCTGCCTGCGTTCATCGGTTTCTGGCTCGGAATACTGTTCCTTTTGTTTTTGGACAGTGTTATCCCGCATCTTCATTTAAACGCCGATAAAGCCGAAGGACCGAGGGCAAAACTTAAAAGAACGACGATGATGGTTCTTGCGGTGACGCTTCATAACATTCCCGAAGGAATGGCTGTCGGAGTTGTCTATGCAGGCTTCATCTCGGGAAACGACATAATAACCGCAGGCGGAGCACTCGCTCTTGCACTCGGTATAGCGATCCAGAACTTCCCCGAAGGCGCCATCATCTCGATGCCGCTTCGCGCAGAAGGAAAGAGCACGGGAAAGGCATTTTTAGACGGTGTTTTGTCGGGCGCGGTTGAACCGATAGGAGCGCTTCTTATCATTTTGACGGCCGGTTTCTTTGTGCCTGTTATGCCGTACTTTTTATGTTTTGCAGCCGGTGCGATGATGTATGTTGTTGTGGAGGAACTGATTCCGGAAATGTCCGAAGGAGAGCATTCGAACATCGGAGTGGTGATGTTTGCGGTCGGTTTCACGATCATGATGGCTCTTGATGTAGCACTTGGATAGATCGATACAAAAAGGCGTATTGCGAGCAATACGCTTTTTTTGTTTTATAGAAAATGTATAAGTTCGGGTTTGGATAATATGGATTTGAACTGAACGGGTGTTTTTGATAAAATAATAGAAGTTATTATTTGAAGGAGGCTTGTATGGGTTTATTTGACAAAGTATTGGCAGGGGCATCAACGGGGAGTACCACGTCGGATATGAGCGCGGAATGGACAAAAGACAGGACGGTTGTATTAAAGGGAACGCCGGAAAGCCTTGATGAGGTTAAGGCGGCGGTCGATCTTACCGATCCGGGAAGCGTTTGCGCATATTGGCTTTACAGCGTTATGGCCATGACGGCCGATTACGATATCGGTATGAGCATGATGAAGTTTCTTTATGCCGACATTGAGCCATTCGGAAGAGGATTTACGGAAGGCGGAGCATCGGGAAAAGCAGGATGGGATTCGTTCTTTAACGACAGACTTAAAGACGATGATTACAGATGGCTTCCGAGAGCATATTTTGCAGGTGCAGTTGCTTCCAACGGTTTTAAACCCGAAACGCCTCTAAGCGTGGAACTTCATTACAACGAGCCTAACACGACTACGATAAACGGACAGAGTCTTGAAGCCCTGGGACGTCTTAACATAGTTTATGCGGTTAAGAGCAATGCAGCAGGCAATCTGGTTAACATAACTGTGAGCAAGTTTGAAGGCAGTGACAGATGGTACGTAACCAGCGGTTCATCATCAGCCGGTATTTTCTACGACCAGAGATCTGCACTTACAGCAGAGGCAAAAGAAAAATTATATTCATAAAAAGTTTACATAACAGGAAGATATTATTATGAACACAAAACCATGCGATCCCAAAGCATCAAAAGAAGTTGTTAAGGTGCTTGAATTTTTGAATTCCATAGAAGGCAAAGGGATACTTGCCGGGCAGCATACACAGACCATCCCGATGGAGGAGACCACTCATATCAAGAGTATTACCGGCAAACTCCCCGCGGTATGCGGTTTTGAATTGCTCGGTTATTCACCCAACATAAACAGAGCAGACGCAAGTGAGGAGTGTCTTAAAGAAGTCGACGAAGTTTACGGAACCGTTGAGTGTGCACTTGAATGGGGAAGAAAAGGCGGTCTGGTAACATATACGTTCCATTGGTTTTCGCCCATAGGCGGAAGAGACAAATCTTTCTACGCCGAGCATACCGATTTTGATGCATCCAAGGCCGCAACAAAGGGAACACCCGAGTACGAGGCTATGTTAAGAGATCTCGACGTCATTGCAGACATCTTAAAGAAGTTTGAGGCCGAGAACATTCCGATACTTTGGAGACCTTTCCATGAAGCCGAGGGTACGTGGTTCTGGTGGGGAGCAAAAGGTCCCGTGGTGGCAAGAGATCTTTACAGGATAATGTTTGAATATTTTACCAAAGAAAAAGACATCCACAATCTCGTCTGGGTATGGAACTGTCCTGTTTCGGAAGCCTACGTGGGTGACGATTACTGCGATATCATTTCAAGAGATCTTTATCCCGAAGCGCATGCACACGGAAGTTTTGTAAACGAGTACAAAGTGCTTACCGAATTTGCGCCGACAAAGGGTGTGGCACTTGCGGAGAACGGAGTCCTTCCCGATCCGAAGGCGTTAAAAGCCGACAAGGCAAACTGGCTTTGGTTCATGACATGGAGTCATGAGTTTTGCCTAACCGAGCAGTATAACAACTTTGACGTTTTAAAAGCGCTTTACGACGATCCCTACACGATCGATTTCGATACTTTGAAAAAATTGTATTGATGAAAGAAGAAAAAACTCTGATTCACCTTTCAAATTGTGGGGAAATGCCCAAAAACCTTGTTTCTTCCTTGCAAATAAGCCGAAAGGGTGGTAAATTTATGTTAGGGGGGATACTAAAGGAGACTACATGCTTAAAAAAATTTTAGTGGTGGATGACGACGATGTTTGTCGCGATCTGCTGGCGGAAATTTTAGAAGTTGAATATGAGATAGTTCCTGCAAAGAACGGAGCAGAGGCACTCGGACTTCTTTCTTTCCAGTTGGGAAAGGTGGCGGCTGTGCTTCTTGATATCATGATGCCTCAGATGAACGGCTACGATTTTTTGAAAGTGTTCAACGAGAAGGGCTGGGATAAAAAGGTTCCCGTTATCGTCGTTACCGCAAGTGATGACGAGGAAACATTTGAAAAGTGCAGGGAACTGGGTATAAAGTTTTTTATCAGAAAACCTTACACATTTAAAGAAGCCTCGGGTGTTATCGAGAGCGCGATCAAGAGTTTTAAGAAGAAATAATCAGACTATGAAAAAGACAAGACTTTTTAAATCGCTGCCGATATTGGCAGCGATTGTGTTTTTATTAAACACAACATCAATCGATACTTTTGCGGAAGGCGAACTTACCGGTAAATCAGCCACAGAGATAGTTTCCATGATGGATAAGGGCTGGAACATGGGTAATACGTTCGATGCAACGGACGGTAAGAAAGACGATGTATATTCCCAGGAAACTTCATGGGGCAATCCGAGAGCCTCAAAAGAGCTCATACAGGGTGTCAAAGCAGCAGGCTTTAATACGATCCGTATTCCCGTCACCTGGTACAGATTCGAAGATAAGAACAATAATTACGCGATCGACGAAGCGTTTATGGCAAGAGTTACCGAGATCGTGGATTATGCCATGGATGAAGGTCTCTTTGTCATCATAAATCTTCATCACGAGAAATGGGTGAACGATAAAGACATAGACAAAAACTATGTTGAGATCGGCAAGCGTCTTAAAGCCACTTGGAGTCAGATCGCGGATAATTTTGCGGATTACGATCAGCATCTTATATTTGAAGCCATGAATGAGCCCAGAGCTCAGGGTGCAAATTACGAGTGGACCGGAAATAAGGACTGCTACGCCGCGGTCAACTATTTAAACGATGTTTTTGTAAACACGATAAGAAGTAACGGCAAGGGACACAACGGCGAAAGAATGCTCATGATCCCGGGATATGCGGCATCGAGCAGTCAGAACGTACTCGATTCGATCGAAATACCGAACGTGGGCGGAAAGCCTGCAGAGAATATCTGTATTTCGGTACATTGCTATTCACCTTACGAATTTTGCTTAACCGACAAGCAGGTGGCTTTTGACCCGAAGCGATCGGCCGATACTTCCGATATAACGCGTCTTATGTCGAGCTGCAAGCGGCTCTTTATCGATAACGGCATTCCGGTCATAATAGGCGAGTGCGGGTGCACCAATTCGGGCAACAACAACGATGCCCGTCTTGAATGGTTTGCGTTCTTTGGAACTCAGACGAAGGCAAAGGGCATTCCCGCCATCGTATGGGATAACGGAGCCAAGGGATCTACCGGAGGTGAATGTCACAGATATATAGACAGAAAGACCGGTGAGGCTGTAGCAGCAGATCTCATAGAAGCTTTCATTAAAGGTGAAAAAGAAGAGGCTCTTCCGGAAGCCGCAGATGTGATTTATGATTTTGAACCCCACGATGACGGAACCGGGAAGCTTGTTCCGATGGGCCCTTCCGATGCGGGATTTGACCAGAAACATCTTTCCAATCAGGCAAAGATCAACCATACCGACGGCGCTAAAGTCGGCTTTTCGATGAAGGTCGATACCGAGGTCGAAGCCATGACCGTTTCCACGGATATATCGAGATTTGCAGGTAAGAACCTAAAGATCACCGCATGGGTACGTTCCGATGAACCCAATACGGTAACCATGAACGTTTCTTCCGATGAAGACGGATTCTTTACCGTCAATACTTCGGATGAGTGGCAGGAGCTCACTCTTTATGTCGGACTCGATGAAGGAAGATCGTTCTTGTCTTTCTCGGCGGATGAAGAAAAGACTTACTATGTAGACGACATTTCGATAGAGATGGTAGATACGCTCGATGTCATTTCGGACGGCAGCAACCTGCCCGACAAAACGGTCAATGCAGACCAGACTGAGGAATATGTCGATGAAAACGGCAATCCCGTAACGGTACTCAGCGTTAATATAATCATCATATACATGTTATCGTCCGTAGTCGGTGTTACACTTCTCGCCGTGCTTGCGATCCTGATCGGCAAACGGAAAAAAGCAAAGAAAAAGAATAAACGATAAAACCTTAAAAAATCGGCCTTTTTGGGCCGATTTTTTATTTTGCCCCCGGGGAACGGAGGTGTTGGTTCATTTTATATTTTTCAAAATGTATTGACACCAACTGTTTATAGGTGTATATATAACACATAAACAGTTACTTGACACACGATGAATAAGGAGAGAAGAAATGAAGATATCCCAATCATCAGGCGTGCCGATATATCAGCAGATAGCGAACTCGTTTCGAAACGATATTCTGGCCGGCCGGCTTAAAGAAGGCGAGTATCTGCCGTCAATCAGGGAACTGGCGAAAGATCTTCGAATAAGTGTCATCACTACGATGAAGGCTTACGAGATCCTTTCCGAAGAAGGGTATATAACACCTGCACAGGGAAAAGGATATTTCGTAAATTCACAAGACAGTGAACTGTTAAAGGAACAGCACTTAAGAAAGGTCGAAAGTTCACTTAACGACGCAATAGCAAATGCGGATATAGCGGGCATAACCGACAAAGAACTTGTGAGCATGTTAAACATGCTGTTATCAATGAGAGAAGATTAAGGAGTAAATAAATGATCTGCGAAAACATTATTGAAGCTAAAAACATTGAAAAGAATTTTAAGAACTTTTCCTTGAAGATCGAAGATCTTAAGATCCCCACGGGATTTGCGACCGCGCTCATCGGCGAGAACGGTGCCGGTAAAACGACATTGCTCAATATCCTTTCGGGGATAAGACTTGATTACAAAGGAAGCATCGAGTTTTTCGGAGAATACAACGACAAAGACAGGGAACGGAATCCTGAAGTAAAAGAACGTATCGGATATACCGGAACCGAGAATTATTACCTTCCTCACTGGACGGTAGATCAGATAGACGAGCTTTCGGAACTCCTTTTCAAAAATTACGATCACGAGAAGTTCATGGCCAGATACGATGAACTTGCGATCTCTTCTTCGGGAAAGTATGACGGTAAAAAGAAAGTGAGCGAACTGTCCGACGGTACCAAGACAAAGCTTCAGCTTGCGCAGGTACTTGCAAGAGATACCGATCTTTTGCTGATGGACGAGCCGGCTTCTCCGCTCGATCCTTTGATGAGAGACAAACTTTGTGAACTTATCAGAGAATACATCACTTCCAAGGAAGGAAGAACGGTCCTTTTTTCCACACACAACATTTCGGATATGGAAAACGTTACCGACTACGCGATCATCGTAGAGCACGGAAATGTTGTTGAATCGGGTTCTGTGGACGAACTCAAGGAGAAATATATCCTTGTGAAGGGTGAGCCCGAAGATGCCCAAAAAGCGAAGAGCGTTCTTTATACCATGACCGAGAGCAAATACGGTTTTGAAGGTATATGCCTTGCAGAAAATCTCGAAAAGCTTACCGGACTGGATATCACAACCGAGGCGCCGTCGCTTTTCCAGATAAGCGTTGCGGTTATGAAGAACAATACGAGAGTGAAATGAGAGGCGTAAAATGAATATATACAGTGTTTACAAAGCATATATTTCGCGAACAAACAAGATTGTTCTTAACACCATTACGATCGTACTTGCCATTTTTTCTTTATTATTGTCAAAAGACGAGAGTATGTTTATGATGCCGCTTGCGGTTGAGCCCATCGTTTATGTGGCTGTGGCGGGTGTGATGGATTTTTTCCAGTTCGGAGGAGTATTGAGCAAAAAGGGTAACATCCCCGAAAGCATACTATGTGCATTTAAAGGGAAAGAACTGCTTGTAAAGGCTGTGATTTCCGACAGACTGGCACATCTTATAAGACTGTTTGTTATAGTGCTTCCCACGCTGATCTTGGCGGACAGTTTAACTCCGGGCAAGTTATTCGTGATCGTGGCGAGCTGGCTGGGTGCATTTCTCGCCGTAACGATCCTAAACCTCATTACCAGGGTATTGAGTCTGACATTTCAGATATCGATGCTCGTTGCATATCTGATGATGATACCGCTGTCGGTGATCGAAATCATTCCCTCGGTGGTATATACGTTTGGAACGGGAGATATGACGATCTTCTTTGCGGCAGTATCGGTGGTATATGCATTGCTTGGTATAGGTTTTTCTGTTCTGCAAGGGTATCTGGCAGGTTCGACATACAGATATAAGCTTGCGGACATACACTAATTATTTATTATCATACTAAAGATACGGAGGATATGATGATCAACGATCTTAAACTTGGTTTCAAGTTATTTAAATACGGTATTCAGAGCAAATCGCTCATAACACTGTTTTTTATCTTCACGGCGATAGGCATATTGATGGAGCTGTTTGCTACATCAACCATGGACAACATGGGCGGACTTTATATGGTGCTTTGCCCGATTTATTTTGCGCAGCTTCTTATCACGTCAACGGTTTCTTTGTACATAGCTTCCTCACCGTACAAGTTCAAACTCCAGACAATAATACCTGTGACATACAACTTTATCATCATGACGATAACGTTCGGACTCTTCATTATACTGAGATTATTAAGAATATATTTACTTTCTGCCTACTCCGAAGAGTTGATAAAGAATGCTTTATGTGGCATTATATTTGTGGCGTTTTTCGTAATGGTGCTTCAGATATACAGTGTCATCGCTTACAGATCTTTCATAGCGTCATTGTTTGTTTTCTTCCCCGTATTTATTATCACCTTTGCGGGACAGGGATTCATCTCAAAGCATCTTGGCCGATTTGCGATCTTTGGAAAATTGTATAATTTAAGTGCCGTATCGGCTGTGAGCATTGCGATCGTTATGCTGGTTTTGGGCTACGTCGGTTCGTATTATCTTTCAATCGCTTTATACAGAAAGGATCTTGACCCCAGAACGTATAAGCAGGCTTTGGCAAGAGTCGGAAGATAACGTTCTTTAAAGCTTTAGTACGGCATTTGACTTTGGAGATAAAATGAGCAGAAAAGACAAAGATAACGAAAGGACCGGGATCAGTTTTATCTCGGTTCTTTTAAGTTTACTGATACTGGTTTTGATAGTCGGATTCGTGATATTTAAGCATTATTACAACATGATGGAGACTCAAAAGCCGGTAAGGGACAAAGAAAACGTACTCGAAAACATACCGAAAGAGCTTCCGGATGTCGATGAATTATATTCCGACAATGAAGAGGACGACGTTTCTGTAAAAGAAGAGACACATGACGGTGTGAGTGCACCGGATTTTTCTTTTGACATGGACATGGACGGTATATACAATGTCATGATCGTCGGTGTGGATTCAAGAGAAGACGATTATTCGGGCCGTTCCGATGCAATGATACTTATCAGCGTGGACCGTAAGACCAATAGGACCGTAATGACATCGTTTTTACGCGATATTTACGTATCCATCCCCGAAAACGGGCACAACAGACTCAATGCCGCTTATGCGTTCGGCGGGAGCAAACTGTTAAAAGACACTATATACGAGAATTTCGGTATCCCGATAGACAATACGATAACCATCAATTTCTTTGTGATTAAAGATTTTGTGAATGCGATCGGCGGACTCGATGTCGAGCTTTCAGCCGAGGAGATCGTTCATATGAATTCGTATGTGACAACGCAGAGTGAAGATTTCGGCGAAGGAGCAACAAACGACAGACTGCCCGAAGAAGACGGTGTTTATCACTTAAACGGCAATCAGGCACTGGCATATGCAAGAGTCAGATATGTCGGCACGGATTTCGGACGGACTGCAAGGCAGAGAAGCATTCTTGCCATGTCAATGGATAAAGTAAAGAATATGAGCATTTCGGAACTTAATGACCTTGCGGAAACTGTCCTTCCAAAACTTCGGACCGATATGAGCGAGACAGACTGCCTGAATTTCATCTTTTCACTGTTTTTATCAAGGGGATACGATTTTGATTCGATGGCTGTTCCCGGCGAAGGATTGTTCACATTTGAGACGATCGACGGAATGAGCGTCATAAACGTTGATTTTGAACAAAATACCGCGGGGTGGTACAATCTACTTACGAAATAACTTTTCTTTGTGCATGAGGGCAGACATATGAGTGAAGATATAAAGCAAAAAGGCAAAAAGAAAAAGGGTTTCTTTGTATTCCTTGCAATAATAGCCGCGCTTTTTGTGATCATGACGATCGCAAACATGGTAAGCGCCGTAATGTTAAGAAGCTATATCCGGTCTTTTGACGCCGTGGAATACGATGATTCAAGACTTGTACCGGAGTTTGAAGACGGACATTACACTTTTACCACGGACGGGGATCTTAAGATAATGCACTTAACCGACATTCACATCGGCGGAGGCATAAGATCTTACAAAAACGATAAGAAGACCGTTTACGAAGTGATCACTATGTTACGTGCCGAAAAGCCCGACCTTGTGGTGCTTGGAGGTGACAATACATATTGTCTTCCAAAGATAGGCTTTAACGGCGGTGCGACCGTGAACAACCGATCTGCCGCAAGAAGCGTCATCGAGATCTTCGAGCACGAGAAAGTGTATTTTACGACCGTATTCGGAAATCACGACACCGAAGCGTTCGACCTGGCCGATCGTCAGGAGATCGCCGACCTTTATATGAACGATAAGTTCAAATATTGCATATTCAATGAGGAGTTTACGGACCTCGATGCCGATACCGTTCCGAGTGTTTCGAACCAGTGCATAGTGCTTAAGAATACTTCGGGAAAGATCACGAAGCTTATAATGCTCCTCGATACAAATGCTTATATCAATACGCGTTTTATAAGCACGGTATTCGGAAGATATGATACGATTCACGATTCCGAGATAAAGTGGGCGGCCGATACGGTAAAAGATATGTCAAAGAAAGCGGGTCTGTCGAAAGATGAGTATCTTAAATGCGTTTTCTTTATGCATATTCCGATAGGTGAATACAGAGCGGCGCTTGACGATCTTATCACGGAAGAACGCGATGCAAAGGGAAACATCAAAGGGTTTACCTCAAAAACGCCGTCCGATACGGTATTTGTTGACGGAGTGTGGGGCGAAGAAAAAGTCTGCTACGGAGGCCTTAACAATTCCGGCGACCCGAAGGATCAGGATGATTTCTTTGAAGTAATGTGTGAGGATATGGGATGTGTGGATGCGATCTTCTGCGGACACGATCATACCAACAACGCTACGGTCATTTATAAAGGCGTAATGCTTTCATATTCATATTCTCTTGATAATGAAGCTTACGGAAACAAGATAATGTACAGCGGACTTCAAAGAGGTGCGCAGGTGATCGAGATCGCTTCTGACGGAAGTTTCAGAAGACAGAATAAAAATGCATATATTGATTACGGGTGCGACCCCAATAAATTTGTGGAAGTGTACCTTGATAAACCGCTTTACGAAGAGTGGTACAGAACTTACGAAAAATAGTCTGAAAGGGTTTTTGATTTGAAACATTTGATATTTGATATAGACGGAACGCTTTGGAATACGACGGGCGTTGTGGCACGTGCGTGGACAGAGGCTGTAAAGGAGTCGGGGGTAGAAGAACTTAAAGATCTTCTGATAACCGACAAGATGCTTCAAAAAGAATTCGGAAAGCCTATGGACGAGATAGCCGACGATCTTTTCGGAGATATCGATCCCGTTAAAAAGGCCGATCTTTTAAAGCGCTGCTGTGAACTTGAACATAAGGCTATAGAGGACAATAAAGACGACCTTACCTATAAGGGCGTTCGCAAGACGTTAAGAGAACTCGCAAAAGACAACAAGCTCTATATCGTCAGCAATTGTCAGGACGGGTATATCGAACTTGTGATAAGGAAAAACAACATCGCGGATATCATTACCGATTATGAATGTTTCGGTCATACGGGCCTTTTAAAAGCGGATAACATAAAACTTGTTATTGAAAGAAACGGAATAGATAAAGCATATTACATCGGAGACACTCTCGGAGACCGGAATTCCGCGAAGGAAGCGGGCTGCGAGTTCGTGTTTGCGGATTACGGCTTCGGAGAAGTCAAAGATGCGGATTACATAATTTATTCCTTTACGGATATGCTGTCTCTGTGATATAATAACGTTGTGCCGTGGTAAAGTACTAAACTGCGCACACGATCCGCAGACAGACAGGGGAGTGGCTGTGGAAATCCAGCGAAGGGTTACGGGAAAATGACACAAAATTTGAACAGGTACTGGGATCTTATGAACAATGAGATCCGACGGGTGAACGAAGACGACGCAGGGCGCGATATCGTCGTCACGACTTCATTTCGCAGCATTCAGAACAAGCTGTACTTTCGATCGGTTGCCTGGAGACAGGACATTGAGAATCTTAAAGGTGCACTTGTGAACTATGTTGAAGAGGTAGATGAAAATACCGCAACGGATGAAGATATGGAGGTTTTGAGAGACGATTACGTTTCCGATTTTGACTTCTCAACGCTTCGGAAAGCGGGAATGAAGCTTTATCGCATAGCCTGCAATAAAAATTCGGTAAAAGTGCTTTTCATGGCCAAGAACATGGAAATACTCATTAACGATTGATATGACCGCATCGGGTGACCGGTGCGGTTTTATAATATTTTAATAATATGATTATTGACATTATAAGGCTTAGAGACTATTGTATCTGTTGAGGGTTAGCACTCGAACTATATGAGTGCTAACAGATTAGAAGGAGGCATTAAAATGAAGTTAGTTCCCTTAGGCGACAGAGTCGTTTTAAAGCAGTTAGTGGCTGAAGAAACCACCAAATCCGGAATCGTTTTACCCGGTCAGAATAAAGAAAAACCCCAGCAGGCCGAAGTTATCGCAGTAGGCCCCGGCACGGATGAAGTCAAGATGGAGGTCAAGAAGGGAGATCAGGTTATCTACTCCAAGTATTCGGGCACCGAAGTTAAGATAGACGAAGAAGAATTTATCATCTGCAAGCAGAGCGATATTCTTGCAGTTATTAAGTAGGAGGAAGTTTTATCATGGCAAAAGAGATCAAATACGGTGCTGAGGCACGTACCGCTTTAGAGGCGGGTGTTAATAAACTTGCTGACACGGTCAGAGTTACGCTCGGACCCAAAGGAAGAAACGTAGTACTCGACAAGAGCTACGGCGCTCCCCTTATCACCAATGACGGTGTTACGATCGCAAAAGAGATCGAACTTGAAGATCCTTTCGAGAACATGGGTGCACAGCTTGTTAAGGAAGTTGCCACCAAGACAAACGATGTTGCCGGTGACGGTACCACAACAGCTACCGTTCTTGCACAGGCGATGATCAATGAAGGTATGAAGAACCTTGCGGCAGGCGCCAATCCCATCGTTTTAAGAAAAGGTATGAAGAAAGCCACCGATGAAGCTGTAGAAGCTATCAAGGGTATGTCACAGAAGATCAAAGGAAGCGAGCACATCGCCAGAGTAGCAGCTATTTCCGCAGGAGACGACAAGGTCGGCGAGATGGTTGCAAAGGCTATGGAGACGGTTTCCGGAGACGGCGTTATCACTATCGAAGAGTCGAAGACCATGGAAACGGAACTTGAACTTGTAAAAGGTATGCAGTTCGACCGTGGTTACATTTCAGCATATATGGCAACGGATATGGATAAGATGGAAGCGGTTCTTGACGATCCTTACATCCTTATCACAGACAAGAAGATCTCTAACATTCAGGAGATCCTTCCCATACTTGAGCAGATCGTTCAGTCCGGTTCCAAGCTTCTTATCGTAGCTGAAGATGTTGAAGGCGAAGCACTTACAACACTTATCGTTAACAAGCTTCGCGGTACGTTCAACGTAGTAGCCGTTAAGGCACCCGGATACGGCGACAGAAGAAAGGCTATGCTTGAGGATATCGCAATCCTTACCGGCGGTCAGGTTATCAGCTCTGAACTCGGTCTTGAACTTAAAGAGGCAACTCTTGATATGCTCGGCCGTGCAAAATCCGTTAAAGTGCAGAAAGAAAACACTGTCATCGTTGACGGTCTTGGCGACAAAGCTGCAGTTTCAGCACGTATCGCTCAGATCAAGGGACAGATTGAGACAACAACTTCTGAATTCGATAAAGAGAAGCTTCAGGAAAGACTTGCAAAGCTTTCGGGCGGCGTAGCAGTTATCAGAGTCGGTGCAGCTACCGAGACCGAAATGAAGGAAGCAAAACTTCGTATGGAAGATGCTTTGGCAGCTACACGTGCAGCAGTTGAAGAAGGTATCATCTGCGGTGGTGGTGCAGCTTACATCCACGCATCCAAGAAGGTTAAGAAGCTTGCCGATTCTCTTTCGGGAGATGAAAAGACAGGTGCTTACATCGTACTCAAGGCTATGGAAGCTCCTTTGTATCACATCGTTGCAAACGCAGGTCTTGAAGGCTCGGTTGTTATCAACAAGGTTAAAGAGTCCAAGGTCGGTACCGGATTCGATGCATACAAGGAAGAGTATGTTGATATGGTTGCCGCAGGTATCCTCGATCCCGCAAAGGTAACCCGTTCCGCACTTCAGAACGCTACCAGTGTAGCTTCAACATTCCTTACAACAGAGTCTGCTGTAGCAAACATCAAAGAAGAAACACCCGCCATGCCTGCAGCAGGCGGAATGGGTGGGATGTACTAAACTAAACCATTATTCGCAGTAGG
Organism: Lachnospiraceae bacterium; assembly: GCA_024687305.1. GTDB lineage: Bacteria > Bacillota > Clostridia > Lachnospirales > Lachnospiraceae > UBA1258. The sequence goes on from JAILEQ010000062.1 coordinate 53,109, forward strand.
ACGAACATAATTGAAAGGCCTCATCGTGTTTACACGAATGAGGCCTTTTATATTGTGTTCGGACGTCATTGCGAAGCAATGGTCAAAACCGTATAAGTATTTTCTGCTGCGAAGCAGCAGGAGAGCGCGCGAAGCGAGCGAAAAATACGCATACGATTTTGACGAACTGCGAATAATGAATCGAAGTATTTAGCGCGCGAAGCGAGTGAAAAATACGCATACGATTTTGACGAACTGCGAATAATGAATCGAAGTATTTAGCGCGCGAAGCGAGCGAAAAATACGCATACGATTTTGACGAACTGCGAATAATGAATCGAAGTATTTAGTGAGCGAAGCGAGCGAAAAATACGCATACGATTTTGACGAACTGCGAATAATGAATCGAAGTATTTAGTGAGCGAAGCGAACGAAAAATACGCATACTGTTTTGGCTTTGCGAATAAATCATTTTATCCCTACCTTTTTTTAATAACATGATGTATTATTTTAAAAGAATTTACCAAGTGAGAAAAAAATATGTCTTATATCATTTTTGATTCTACAAAAGTAAAGGTATATGAAGCGTTAAAAGGAGTAGCTGCAGATTGCGGCAAAGGTGAAGAGTTTGCGGAAAAACTCTGGGAAGGCGTAATTAAATATCCTTCGCTTTACGACGAACTGATCTATTATTTCCAAAACGGAATGATAAAGGACGCAGTATATTTCAACGGATATTCTCTTACGGATCTGTACGTTCATCGGATCGACAGATACAATATTGCCAACGATACCGGCAAAAACACAGCCGCATGCAATAAAGATGCAATGATACTTGAAACCATTATGGATATGGTATTGTTTATGGACGATCCCGAGAAATTTGGAAAAAGACTTAACGACGGGCGCGGCATGGATAAGATGTAATTATTTAAAAAATCTTTAAGGCACTCGATTTATTGTTGCATTTTGTACGCCATTGTGCTACATTCATATGGTCTGCGAATATGCGCAGGCGCAACCCAACCCTTCCAAGGACACGGGAAACTCCAACCCTGCACTTTGGATGAGGGGATCACACAATATCAGGAGGATTTAAAATGATATCCAAAGAAAAGAAAAACGCTATTATCAAAGAGTATGCAATCAAAGAAGGCGATACCGGTTCACCCGAAGTACAGGTAGCAGTTCTTACAGCAAGAATCGCTGAGCTTACCGAGCACTTAAAAGAGAACCCCAACGACAACCACTCAAAGCGCGGTCTTAACATGATGATCGGTCGCAGACGTGGTCTTCTTGATTACCTTAAGAAGAGCGACATCGAAAGATATCGTAATCTTATCTCAAGACTCGGTCTTAGAAAGTAATAGTAAATACGAGGGTGGGCGAAAGCCTACCCTTTTATTGCTTTTTATGTTATTGTTTATAAGGCGGAAGACGCATCGAGACCACTGACAGACGTATCGGTGACGGTGCACCTGTCAGTAGTTTCGGTATCTTCTGCCATATGTATAGAAAGGAGATACACAATGTACAAAAATTTCACAATGGAACTTGCCGGCCGTACATTAAGCGTTGACATAGGACGCGTAGGTAAGCAGGCAAACGGCTGTGCTTTAATGAAGTACGGCGACACAACGGTTCTTTCAACCGCAACCGCTTCCGAGAAACCCAGAGACGGTATCGACTTCTTCCCTCTTTCCGTAGAGTTCGAAGAAAAAGCATACGCAACGGGTAAATTCCCCGGAGGTTACAACAAGCGCGAGGGTAAGGCAAGCGAGAATGCAATTCTTACAAGCCGTGTTATCGACCGCCCCATGCGTCCTTTGTTCCCCAAGGATTATCGTAACGACGTAACTCTTAACAACATGGTAATGAGTGTCGATCCCGAATGCCGTCCCGAGCTTCTTGCTATGCTCGGTGCTGCTATCGCAACATGCATTTCCGATATACCTTTTGACGGTCCCTGCGCAATGACTCAGGTAGGTTTGGTGAACGGTGAGTTCATTATCAACCCTTCACAGGCACAGTGGAAAGAAGGCGACCTTCAGATGACCGTTGCTTCAACAAGAGAAAAGGTCATCATGATCGAAGCCGGTGCAAAGGAAGTTCCCGAGGATAAGATCCTTGAAGCTATCTACAAAGCACACGACGTTAACCAGACGGTTATCGATTTCATCGACAAGATCGTAGCAGAGGTTGGAAAGCCCAAGCACGAGTACACATCCTGCGCAATCCCTCAGGAGATGTTCGATGCCATCAAGGCTATCGTTACTCCTGAAGAGATGGAGACAGCCGTATTTACGGACGAGAAGCAGGTCAGAGAAGAAAACATCAGAAACATCACCGCAAGACTTGAAGAGGCATTTGCCGACAACGAAGAATGGCTCGCAATCCTCGGTGAGGCTATTTATCAGTACGAGAAGAAGACGGTTCGTAAGATGATCTTAAAAGATCATAAACGTCCCGACGGAAGAGAGATCACCCAGATCAGACCTCTTGCAGCAGAAGTTGACCTCATTCCCAGAGTTCACGGTTCCGCAATGTTCACCAGAGGACAGACTCAGATCTGCGACGTATGTACTCTCGCTCCTTTGTCTGAGATGCAGAAGGTTGACGGTCTTGACGAGAACGTAACCGAGAAGAGATACATCCATCACTACAACTTCCCGGCATACTCGGTCGGTGAGACCAAGGTAAGCCGCGGACCCGGACGTAGAGAGATCGGACACGGTGCACTTGCAGAGAGAGCACTCCTTCCCGTTCTTCCTTCATCAGACGAGTTCCCTTACGCAATCCGTTGCGTATCCGAAACATTCGAATCTAACGGATCGACATCAATGGCTTCCACATGTGCTTCATGTATGGCACTTATGGCTGCCGGTGTTCCGATAAAGAAGATGGTAGCAGGTATTTCCTGTGGTCTTGTAACAGGTGAGACCGATGACGATTTTGTTCTTCTTACCGATATCCAGGGTCTTGAAGACTTCTTCGGAGACATGGACTTCAAGGTAACAGGTACAACAGACGGTATCACGGCTATCCAGATGGATATCAAGATCCACGGTCTTACAAGACCTATCGTCGAAGGCGCTATCGCGAGATGTCGTGACGCAAGACTCTTCATTATGGATAACTGCATGAAGAAAGCTATCGACGCTCCCAGACCGACCGTTAATGAGTATGCTCCCAAGATCATCTCTCTCCAGATCGATCCCGAGAAGATCGGTGATGTTGTCGGACAGAGAGGAAAGACGATCAATGCGATCATCGATGAGACAGGCGTTAAGATCGATATCACCGATGACGGTATGGTTTCCGTATGCGGTACCGATCAGGCTATGATGGATAAGGCTGTAGAGTATGTAAAGACTATCGCTTCCGATTTCGTGGAAGGCCAGATCTACAAGGGCAAAGTTGTTTCCATCAAGGAGTTTGGCGCATTTATAGAGTTTGCACCCGGCAAAGAGGGTATGGTTCACATCTCAAAGATCGCAGATCGCAGGATCGAGCATGTTGAAGATGTACTTACACTCGGCGACAAAGTTACGGTTGTATGTCTTGGAAAGGACAAGATGGGCCGCATAAGCTTCTCCATGAAGGATGTAAAATAAGTCGTAAGACATAAGACTTCTAACGGCATATGCGAAAGCGTATGCCGTTTTTTTCCTTTTTAAACACATAAGGGGGTATGTATGAAAAAACTCATTTATCTTTTGGCTGCGGTATTGCTCATAGTCATCGATCAGGCATCCAAATTTTGGATCGCAGCCAATCTTAAAGGCAGAGAGAATATAGTCCTCATAAAGAAGATATTTGAACTTGAATATGTTGAAAATGACGGAGCCGCTTTTTCGAGTTTTTCGGGAAAGCAGGCATTTTTACTTGTATTAACGCTCTTTATCCTGGCTTTTGTGATATTTGAATTTATAAGGACTCCGAACGATAAAAAGTTTATCCCGTTAAATATCACATTCACACTTCTTGTTTCCGGCGCGATCGGCAATATGATCGACAGAGTAAAGCAGGGCTACGTAGTTGACTTTTTCTATTTTGTTCCGATCAATTTTCCCAGATTCAACGTAGCGGACATCTATATAACGGTTTCAGCCGTAATGCTTGGGATAGTGCTTATATTTGTGTACAAAGAAGAAGATACGGCATATTTGTTCACCTTTAAAAAGAAATGATTTTGTGATAAGATAAATTGTTAGAGTTTAGCCAAAAACGGCTTGGCTTTAGCGTTGTTTTGATATCAAGGGTTACAAATGATGAGGAGTCACTTATGAGCAAAAGAGTTTTTTTGATCGTTTTGGACAGTTTCGGAATAGGTGAGATGCCGGATGCAGCCGAATACGGCGATAAAGGAACGAACACACTTCGCTCCATATCGAAGAGTCCTTTCTTTAATATGGACAACCTTAAGAAGATGGGATTTTTTAACATTGACGGGATCGACTTCCTTGAAGGAGTCCCCAATCCCACAGCAGCCGTTGCAAGGCTTAAAGAAGTGTCCAAAGGAAAAGATACGACGATCGGACATTGGGAAATTGCAGGTATTAATTCCGAAAGACCGCTTCCCACATATCCTGACGGCTTCCCCAAAGAAGTGATAGACAAGTTTTCCAAGGCGGTCGGACGAGGCGTTTTATGCAACAAGCCTTATTCCGGTACCGTTGTGATAAATGAGTTTGGTGACGAGCACGTTAAAACGGGCGATCTTATCGTTTACACATCGGCCGATTCCGTTTTCCAGATTGCAGCTCATGAGGACGTTGTTCCGGTCGAAGAACTTTACGAAATATGTAAAACGGCCAGAAAGATACTTGTCGGTGAGCACGGTGTCGGGAGAGTTATAGCAAGACCTTTCATAGGTACGAGCGGCAATTACACCCGCACTTCGCACAGACACGATTTCAGTCTTGAGCCTCCGAAGGTAACAATGCTCGATCAGCTTAAGGCCGCAGGAAAAGATGTGCTTGCAATCGGAAAGATCAACGACATCTTTGCGGGCAAGGGAATAACGGAGTATGTTTATACTTCGGGCAATCCCGACGGAATAGAAAGAACGCTTGAGTGGATGGATAAAGACTTTGACGGTCTTTGCTTCATAAATCTGGTAGATACGGATATGCTTTACGGCCACAGAAACGATGTGGACGGATATGCTAAGGCTATCGCTTATTTTGATGCGAAGCTTCCGGAGATCACAGCAAAACTTCGTGAAGATGATATTCTTATGATCACCGCAGATCACGGTTGCGATCCCGGTTACACAGTTTCGACAGATCACTCAAGAGAGCACGTTTTCTTTGTAATGTATGGCAAAAATGTAGCGCCTAAAAATATGGGCACGAGAGACACGTTTGCCGACATAGCGGCTACGGTGCTCGACTATCACGGCATAAAGCCTGAATTTGCCGGAAAAAGCATGCTGTAAGGTACAGCGGGGGTTAACAATCATTTAGGAGTTTAAGTTAAGTGGGCAGTTTTGACAAAGAAATACAAAGACGACGCACGTTTGCGATCATTTCCCACCCCGACGCGGGTAAAACGACTTTGACGGAGAAGTTTCTTCTCTACGGAGGAGCCATAAACTTAGCCGGATCGGTAAAAGGAAAAGCGACCGCAAGACATGCGGTTTCCGACTGGATGGAGATCGAAAAAGAAAGAGGTATCTCGGTTACCAGTTCGGTTTTACAGTTTGAATATGAAGGATATTGCATAAACATCCTCGATACACCCGGACACCAGGATTTCTCGGAGGATACGTATCGTACACTTATGGCTGCGGATTCTGCGGTCATGGTTATCGACGCGTCTAAGGGTGTCGAGGCACAGACGAGAAAACTCTTTAAAGTCTGTGCGATGAGAGGTATCCCGATCTTTACTTTCATAAATAAGCTCGACCGTGATGCCAATGATACGTTTGATCTTCTTGACGAAGTGGAAAAAGAACTCGGTATCGCCACTTGTCCCATCAACTGGCCTATCGGGTCAGGTAAAGGATTTAAGGGTGTATACGACCGTAAATCGGAGAGTGTAGTCACTTATTCTGATACGCTTAAAGGTACCAAAGAAGGTAAGACAAACGTTATTCCCGCAAAAGACAGGGCCAATGTCGAAGCGGAGATCGGAAAAGATGCTTCCGACAAGCTTTACGACGAGCTTGAACTTTTGGACGGCGCCGGAAGCGAGTTTGATCTTGAGGCCGTAAGGGCAGGCAAGCTTACTCCCGTATTTTTCGGGTCGGCGCTCACCAACTTCGGTGTTGAAATTTTCCTTGAGAATTTCTTAAAGATGGCCACAACACCTATCGCAAGAAAGTCTTTGGGTGATATGATCGAACCGACGAGCGATGAGTTTTCGGCATTTGTATTTAAGATACAGGCAAACATGAACAAGGCTCACAGAGACAGAATCGCATTTATGCGTATATGCTCGGGTAAGTTCGATGCCGATGCGGAAGTAAAGCATGTACAGGGCGGAAAGACGATGCGTCTTTCACAGCCTCAGCAGATAATGGCCGACGAAAGAAAGATACTTTCCGAAGCTTATGCGGGCGATATAATCGGCGTGTTCGATCCGGGTATCTTCTCGATAGGAGATACTGTCTGCGCTCCCAAGATGAACGTATGCTATGAGGGTATACCGACATTCGCACCCGAACATTTCGCGCGTGTAAGACAGGTCGATACCATGAAACGTAAGCAGTTCGTTAAAGGTATATCTCAGATAGCGCAGGAAGGCGCTATACAGATATTTAAAGAGTTGAACTCGGGTCTTGAAGAGATAATCGTCGGTGTAGTCGGTGTACTTCAGTTTGACGTATTACGATACAGACTTGAGAACGAATATAACGTTGAGATCCGTCTCGATCCGCTCCCTTATGAGCATATAAGATGGATAGAGCACAGCAATACGGAAATTTCAAAGCTTACGGGCACTTCGGATATGAAGAAGGTAACAGATCTTAAAGACAGACCGCTTCTTTTGTTTGTAAATGCCTGGAGCATTCAGATGACCATAGACAGAAACGAAGGGCTTGTTCTTTCGGAATTTGCCCGTAATTAGGAGGAACCGGTATGAACGAAAAAGATTACGGATGTGAAGCAGAAGTAAAGATCGCCAACGAGGTAGTCAGCAAGATTGCAGCAATTGCTGCATTGGAAGTTGAAGGCGTTTGCGCGATGGGCAACAACATCACTACAGAGATCATGGGAAAAGTCGGCATGCGTAACATTTTAAAGAACGTAAAGACCGAGTTTGCCAACGATGAAGTGACAATAACCATTCTTGTTACCGTTGAGTACGGATACAATATCCCCGCAACAAGCCAGAAGGTTCAAAGCAAAGTTAAACAGGCGATAGAGAACATGACGGGCCTTAATGTAAGAACCGTAAATGTACGTATCGCAGGAATCTGTGTTGCCGGAGAATAAGAACAGTATGAAAAGAAGTGAACTTAGAGAGGCTGAATTTTTGGTGCTGTTCAGAGCAATCTTTTCCGACTCTGATGAGATGAAAGCACAGACAGACATGTTCTTTGACGTTGAAGGTGACGACCTTAACGTAAAGGTATCCGCCAAAGACCGTGAATATGTCAGAACAAGAGTTAACGACATCGTCGATAAGCTTTCGGTTATCGACGATCTCATAAGCGAAAAGACGACCGGCTGGACGATCGATCGTTTCGGAAAGGTTGAGCTTACGATCGCACGTCTTGCCGTATATGAGATTGCTTTCGATGAGACCATACCCTTTGGTGTGGCTGTCAACGAAGCGATAGAACTTGCAAAGAAATATGCGGGAGACGAATCGGGCGCATTCATAAACGGAGTGTTGGCTAAATTTGCAAAATAACACATATACCGTCGGACAGGTAAACCGGTATATCGCCGGAATGTTTGCCGACGATCTTTTGCTAAAAAGAATATCGGTAAAGGGAGAAGTCGGAACGTGCACTTACACAAGTCAGGGTCACGTTTATTTTTCCCTTAAGGACAATGATTCTCAGATAAGTGCCGTCATATGGCGTTCACGTACCGTCTCCGGGCTTAAGTTTAAACTCGAGACCGGAATGAAGGTCGTGGTGACGGGAAATGTCGAAGTTTACGAGCGGGACGGAAGGTATCAGATCATTGCGACCGAGATCATCAAAGAAGGTCTCGGTGACATATATGAGCGTTTCGAGGCTTTAAAGAAAAAACTCGAAGAGCTCGGTATGTTCGATAAAGACGCAAAACGCCCGATCCCCCGATATGTAAAGACGCTCGGAGTCGTTACGGCACCGACCGGCGCTGCGGTACGGGATATAATCGATATCTCCAAGCGCAGAAACCCCGGCATACAGATCGTTTTGTATCCCTCACTCGTACAGGGAAAAGATGCCCCGGCAAACATAATCGAAGGAATAAATGCACTTGAAGCTTACGGAGTCGATGTGATCATAGTCGGCAGGGGCGGAGGATCGATGGAAGACCTTTGGTGCTTTAACGACGAAGCACTTGCGCACACGATCTTTAACTGCGCGGTCCCCGTCATTTCGGCGGTCGGACATGAGACAGATTTCACGATCGCGGATTTTGTGGCGGATTTAAGAGCACCGACACCTTCCGCAGCCGCGGAACTTGCCGTTACCGATATAAGTCTGGAGATAAGAAGACTTAATGACTATGGCAAAAGACTTGAAAATACGATAAGTCACAGAATTGACTGGTACAGGGAAAGAGTCAAAACTTATGTAAACCAAATCAGGGTTCACAGTCCCGAGTATCGCATAAATGAACAAAGAAACAGGCTCGCATCCCTAAATGATCGAATGAATGCGATAATTAATCTTAAGATAGCCGATAAAAAGGCCAAGCTTCCGACCTTCGCAGAACAGCTCGATTCAAGGATGCAAAGAAAGCTTGCGGATTACAAGACAAAGGTTTCTTTGTACGCAAAAGGCCTGCATGCACTTTCGCCTTTAAACAAACTCGGAGGCGGTTATGTATATGCCACCGCCGGAGGAAAAGGCCTCAAGAGCGTTAAAGACGTAAATGTGGGCAGCGACGTTACACTTAATCTTAAAGACGGCACACTGGATGCAAAGATAACAGGCATCCGTGAGGAATGATATGGCAAAAGAAGAAAAAGAAAAAATATCTATAGAAGAAGCATTCGCAAAGCTCGATGAGACCGTGAAAGAAATGGAAGACGACGACGTTTCGCTTGAAAGATCGTTTTCTTTGTACAAGACGGGCATGGAGCTTATCGAATCGTGTACAAAAGAGATCGATCTTGTGGAAAAGAATGTTCTCAAACTTTCAAAGAACGGAGAGACAGATGACTTTTCGTGAAGATCTTAAAACATATGTTGAGAATATAAACAAAATGCTTGAACAGGCGCTTGATATAATGACCGGATATGCGGATTATCTGGTGGATGCCATGCGCTATTCCGTTGTGGGAGGCGGAAAGCGTTTAAGACCGCTTCTTATGCAGGAGAGCAACAAACTTTTCGGAGAGCCCTCAAAAGAGCTCCCGTATTTCATGGCCGCGCTTGAGTTCATTCATTCGTATTCACTCGTTCACGACGACATGCCATGTATAGACAACGATGAGTACAGAAGAGGGCGCAAGACGACTCATGCGGTATACGGAGAGACTACGGCACTTTTGGCCGGAGACGGACTGTTAAATTACGCATTCGAGACGGCGTCAAAGGCTTTTGATATTACAGACGATCCGGCAAAATGCGGACGCGCTATGAAGATACTGGCTAAGCAGGCAGGCATCATGGGAATGATAGGCGGGCAGGCTGCGGATGTTAAAGCCGAGAAGACCGGCGAGACGATGACGGAGGATATGCTTTTGTATATCCACGAAAACAAGACTGCGGCTATGATAGAGAGCGCGCTTATGATAGGTGCGTGCTTAAACGGCGCGGGCGACAAAGAATTGGAAGATCTTTGCGAGATAGGTTCAAAACTCGGTCTTGCATTTCAGATAAGAGACGACATTCTTGATATCGAAGGGGATTTCGAACAGTTTGGAAAGCCGATAGGTTCCGACGAAGAAAACGGAAAACTGACTTATGTGTCGTTATACGGCATGGAAAAAGCCAAAGAAGACGTCGACAGGCTTTCGAAAGAAGCACTCGACGGGCTTAAACGCTTTAATAAACGAAACGAATTTCTGGAAGAACTTGTGGTTTATCTGATAGACCGCAACAAGTAGGTGCATTCATGTATCTTGAAAGAATACAATCCGAAAATGATATAAAGAAGATCCCCGAAGACAAATTGAACGCTCTTGCCGACGAGATCAGACAGTTTCTCATAGAGAAGATAAGCGTTACCGGCGGACATTTGGGTTCAAACCTCGGAGCCGTGGAACTTACCATGGCGCTTCATCTTTCTTTGGACCTTCCCAAGGATAAGATTATCTGGGACGTCGGACATCAGTCATATACGCATAAGCTTTTGACCGGGCGCAGAGAAGGGTTCGATACACTCAGAAAATTCGGCGGTATGGCAGGCTTTCCCAAGCGTATTGAAAGTGACTGCGACTGCTTTAACACAGGGCACAGTTCGACTTCCATCTCGGCGGGGCTCGGACTGGTTAAGGCAAGAGATCTGAGAGGCGAAAACCATACGATCGTTTCCGTAATAGGAGACGGATCGCTCACAGGCGGTATGGCTTACGAAGCTTTGAACAATGCTTCCAAGCTTGAGACCAACTTTATAATCGTGTTAAACGACAACAATATGTCGATCTCCGAGAATGTCGGCGGCGTCAGCAAATACTTAAACGGTATAAGAACGGCCGACAGTTATCTCGATCTTAAGGAAAGCATATTTACGAAGCTTATGAACATCCCCGGAGGCGCGAATGTCGTAAAGACGATCAGGAAGACCAAGTCTACCTTAAAGAGCATGGTCATTCCGGGAATGTTCTTTGAAGATATGGGCATCACATATTTGGGACCCGTAAACGGTCATGACATAAACGCCGTAAGGGAACTGTTAAAAGATGCAAAAAGAAAAAAAGGTCCCGTGCTGGTGCATGTCATCACCCAGAAGGGAAAGGGATATACTCCCGCAGAAAGACATCCCGCACGTTTCCACGGAACCGAGCCTTTTATCATCGAGACGGGACTTCCCAGTCATCCGAGAACTAAGGCCAATTATACGGATGTTTTTTCTACCATAATGATGAAACTTGCGGACCGTCATCCGGAAGTAGTGGCGATCACGGCGGCAATGGCTGACGGAACCGGCCTTAAGCGTTTCAGAAACGTTTATCCCGAGAGATTTTTCGATGTCGGCATAGCGGAAGAGCATGCGGTCACTTTTGCGGCAGGCCTCGCTGTAGGCGGACTTAAGCCGATAGTCTGCATTTATTCGTCATTTTTACAAAGAGCATACGATCAGATACTTCATGATGTCTGCATACAAAACCTTCCGGTCGTATTTGCGATAGACCGTGCGGGTGTAGTCGGAAGTGACGGTGAGACTCATCAGGGTATTTTTGATATTTCATATCTTTCGTCGATCCCTAACATGACTATAATGGCTCCCAAGAATAAATGGGAACTGTCGGACATGATGAAATTCGCGGTAGGATTTGACGGGCCTGTTTCGGTCCGCTATCCGAGAGGGATCGCTTATGACGGCTTGGAGGAGTACAGAGCTCCCGTCGAATACGGCAAGGCCGAGGTGATCTGTTCCGAATCGAAGATCGCACTTGTAGCGCTTGGCAGCATGGTATGCACCGCCGAGGGCGTAAGAGATGCCTTAAAGGAAAAAGGATATCCCTGTTCGCTCATAAATGCGCGATTTGCCAAACCAATCGACGAAGAAACGATCCTTTCGCTCACAAAAGATCACGAGATGATCGTAACTATGGAAGAAAATGTCGGCTCGGGCGGGTTTGGCGAGAAGGTAAGATATCTTCTCGATGAGAGCGGCTTTACAGGCAAACTCATAAATATCTTTATTCCCGATGAATATGTCGAGCACGGCAATGTGGAAATATTGAAGAAAGAAATCGGAATCGACAAAGAGAGCATAGTCGAAAGGATACTTAACAAACTGTAGGATATGAAAGAACGCTTAGACGTACTTTTGGTGGAGAGAGGTCTTGCTCCTTCACGTGAAAAAGCAAAAGCCGTGATAATGAGCGGTGACGTATTCGTGAACGGACAGCGCGAGGATAAAGCGGGCGCTACGTTCGATCCCGAAAAGGTCAATATAGAAGTAAAAGCAGACAAACTTAAATATGTAAGCCGCGGCGGACTGAAACTTGAAAAGGCGATAGATGTTTTTAATATCGATCTTAACGGGATGACTTGCATGGATATCGGAGCTTCAACCGGCGGATTTACCGACTGTATGCTCCAAAACGGCGCAAAGAAAGTTTTTTCCATCGATGTCGGTCACGGTCAGCTTGCGTGGTCGCTTCGTAATGACGAGCGTGTCGTATGTATGGAGAAGACCAACTTCAGATACACCAAGCCCGAGGATATCGGCGAAACCGTTGATTTCGCAAGTGTAGATGTTTCTTTCATCTCTCTTACCAAGATTCTTGAGCCCGCAGTCAATATAATCAGAGACGGTGCCCGTATGGTATGTCTTATAAAACCGCAATTTGAGGCCGGAAGAGAAGAAGTAGGCAAGAAGGGTGTTGTAAGAGACAAAAAGGTTCACGAATCGGTCATCAAAAAGATAGTCGATTACGTGCCCACCATAGGCTTTAACATATTGGGACTTGACTATTCACCCGTAAAGGGACCCGAAGGTAATATCGAATACCTTCTTTATATCGAAAAGAACGCAGTTTTCTGCAAAAATGAGATAAACATTGCACAGACCGTGGAGAATGCTCACGGAGAATTGGACAAGTGATGGAACGCTTTTTGATACGTACAAATCAATCCAAAGACGGAGATCTGGCTATCACGAACGGTATCAAAGATTATCTTGAAAGCCGCGGAAAGAAGGTCAGTATCGAACTTCTTGACGACGCCAAGATAATGGCAAACGAGACGACCGAAAAGTTCAAAGAAGGCGATGAACCGGATCTTGTGATAGTGCTCGGCGGCGACGGAACGATGCTTCGGGCCGCCAGAGATTTTATGTTTGTAAGCGTACCGCTTTTGGGCGTGAACTTAGGCTCGATGGGATATCTTACCGAGGTTGAGATCGATAACGTATACAATGCGCTTGATGATATTTTGAACGGAGATTACGAGACCGAAGAGCGTATGATGCTGGAAGGAACGTTTATAAAAGCAGGTCATGAAGCCGGACACGTAAGAGCTTTAAACGATATCGCCGTTTTAAAGGAAGATCAGTTCAGAGCGATAGGCTTTAATATTTACGTTAACGGCAAATTTTTGAAAGATTACAGCGCAGACGGCGTGATAGTCGCTTCACCGACGGGATCGACCGGATATAACCTATCTGCAGGCGGACCGATAGTTGAGCCCGGAGCAGATCTTTTGGTGCTTACCCCCGTAAGCCCGCATACGCTCATGGCAAGAAGCATTCTTCTTTCCGCAAAGGATGAGATAAAGATAGAGTTGAAGGCGGCCGTTAACGGCGCCAAATACAAAGCGGTCGCCGCAGCCGATGCGGCAACGAGGATGAACCTGGAGTCGGGTGACTGCTTTGTGGTAAAAAGAAGCGAAAAACGTACGAAGTTTGTCAAAGTAAAGAGCGAGAGCTTTTTAGAGGTACTTTCGAGGAAATTAAGCTGATGAAAAATGTAAGACACTTAAAAATACTTGAACTTATTGCCAAATATGACATAGAGACACAGGAAGAGCTTGTGGAGAAGCTTTGCGACGCGGGCTTTAACGTAACGCAGGCGACTGTTTCGCGAGACATAAGGACTCTGCATCTTTACAAGCAAAGTACCGGCGACGGACGCCAGAAATACTGTGTAAACAAGCGCCCCGATCACGAACTCGATTCAAAGTACAAAAGAGTGTTAAAAGATGGGTTCATTTCGCTCGATATGGCTCAGAACATTCTTGTTATAAAGACCGTATCGGGCATGGCAATGGCAGTTGCCGCTGCGATTGATTCAATGGAGTTTTCCGAGATAGTGGGAACGATAGCCGGTGACGATACCATAATGATGGCCATAAGAACGGTCGACGATACCGTAAAGCTTATGGACAAGATCAAAAAACTGGTTGAAACATGATTAATTTTCCGGGAGAGCGGAAAGGATCATTATGTTAGAAAGCTTAAAAGTCAAAAACCTTGCTCTTATTGAGAATTGCGAGATCGAATTCACAAAAGGGCTTAATATTCTTACGGGCGAGACCGGAGCGGGTAAATCCATACTGCTCGGGTCCGTTAATCTTGCGCTTGGAGCAAGAGCCGAAGGCGACGTGATCAGAAGCGGAGCCGATGAGGCGCTTGTAGAGCTTGTGTTTTCTTCGTCCCAAAGGACCGATGCAATTCTTAAAGAGCTCGATCTTCCGACCGACGACGTTGTCCTTATCACCAGAAAGATCACTCCTTCAAAGAGTATCTATAAGATAAACGGCGAGACCGTTATTTCCAAGCAGGTCAAGGAACTTGCTTCGGCACTCATCGACATTCACGGTCAGCACGAGCACCAGTCGTTATTAAACACGTCAAGACAGCTTAAGATGCTCGACGCGTTCGCAAAAGACGACACCGAGAGTTTGCTTACAGATGTGGCAAAAGCCGCAAAAGAGTACAAAGAAACCGTAGAGAAGCTTGATGAGGCAAAGACTTTGTCCGAGGGCAGAGACAGAGAGATAAGTCTTCTTGAGTACGAATTAAAAGAGATCGAAGAGGCGGATCTTAAACTCGGCGAAGACGCTGAGGCTGAAGCGGAATATAAAAGGCTTTCATCTGCAGAAAAGTTAAAAGAAAGCGTTTCGGAAGCCTTAAATCTCATAAGTGACGGAAATGCAGGCGATGCGGGATCGCTTCTTTCGCGTGCGATCGGGGCGCTTGAAAAAGCGGCCTCACTTGATGAATCCGCAGGGGCTTTGAAAGATATACTCGCTCAGGCTGAGAGTCTTTTCGGAGATTTTTCTCTTGAAGCGTACAAATATTGCGAAAATCTTGAGTACGACCCCGAAGAATTCGATCGCCTGGAAAAGAGACTTGATACGATCAATTCTTTAAAAGCCAGGTTCGGCCGCACGATAGATGATGTTTTAAAGTACAGAGATGAAAAGAGCGAAGAACTTGAAAGATTAAAGAATCTCGACGAATATCTTTCAAAGCTTACCGATGAGGCGGCTTCAAAGAAAGCAGAGTATGTATCTTTGGCCGGGAAACTTAGCGAAGTAAGGAAAAACAGTGCGAAAGTCTTTGAGAAAGAGCTTATTAAGACGCTTGCAGGACTCAATTTTTCGCAAGTCAGATTTGAGGTGGCAATATCTTCGGATAAAGAGAGGATAGCCTCGAACGGTTTTGATGATATCGAATTTATGATATCGACCAATCCCGGAGAACCCGTTAAACCCGTAAAAAACGTAGCCAGCGGCGGTGAACTGTCGAGGATAATGCTTGGTATAAAGACTATTCTGGCAGGCGTTGACGACATAGATTCACTCATTTTTGATGAGATTGATACCGGAATAAGCGGTATTACCGCGAGAGAAGTCGGAAAGCGTTTAAAAGAGCTCTCCGCAAAGCATCAGGTCATCGCGATCACTCATCTTGCACAGATCGCGGCACTCTCGGACACTCACTTCGTTATCGAAAAGAACGTTGAGGGCGGAAAGACCAAAACAGAGATAAGCAGGATGGATGTCGATCAGCGCTTAAAAGAGCTTGCAAGGCTTCTCGGAGGCGACGAAAACAGCAAGGCTGCTCTCGACAACGCAAGAGAACTCATTAATTCACTATAAAAAGTATTCACGGTAATTTTTGTATGAACATATCCGGACAGACCGATAATAAAACATTTAAGATCATATTTGGCGCTTCCTTGATCGTTTACGCGGCGGCGTGCTTTTATCTCTTTTACAATCAGCTTATTTCTGCGACTCCGAGTTCTTTTTCCTCGGATACCTCAGTACATGTAAGGATGGCAGTGGAAGACGGCTTTTTATACAGTCTTAATTCCTATATTTATCTTTTGTTTTCAAATACTCCTTTCATGAACGTTGGTATAGCATGTTTTCTTACGGTTGCCACCGTTCTTTCGGTATATCTTACCTACGTTCTCTTAAAGAGGATAGTTTCGGTTTATTCGTTTAAGATCAAAGACTCATACCTCGGACTTTTGGCCTTTATGTGCAATTTCGTGATGGGCTTTTACGTAAAAGCCTGCAACGTTCAGCACTATATCGGTTATCAGAACGCCAACATGTGGCACAATTCAACGTATATCGTGATGAGGGTATGTGCCGTTGCAACGCTCATTCTTTTTACGGATATGTACGTTCAAAAGCCCGATACGGCCGAGAAACTCGTTTTCTTTTCGCTCATGCTGGCCGTTACAACGGCTTTCAAGCCAAGCTTTGCAACAGTTTTTTGCCCTTTTCTGGCACTTATCCTCTTATATGACTGGATCGTCAAAAAAGAAAAGTTCATGCGAATATTTGCAAGGGCGCTTACGGTCGTTCCTTCACTTTGTGTGATCTTTATCGAAAGCAAAGTCTTTTTCGGTGCGGAGACCGGAAACGGCTACGAGATCGCTCCTTTTGTCGCGTTAAGCGAAAGAGGAGACCATCCGAAGGCTACGCTCATTCTCTCAATCCTTTTCCCGTTGGCGGTCTTCATATATCACATCAAAGATTTTTATAAAGATAAGATATATACTTCCGCGCTGGTGATCTGGCTTATGGGCTTTCTGCTCGTTTTCTTTCTTCGTGAAACGGGCGCCAGAAGCGGTGACGGAAACTTCTTATGGGGATATTCGATCGCGTTGTTTGTTCTTTTTGCCGAATCGGCCCTAAAAGTGTTGAAAGACATAATGACAGTTGAGTTTTTAAAGAATAAAAATATCATTTTTGATTCATATATTGTCGTTTCAACAGTACTTTTTTTGTGGCACGTCATAAGCGGTATATGGTATTTTATTCTGCTTTTAGGGGGCAATACATACTTTATATAGTGTTTTGGGCATAGATTTTTGTCTTCATAAATGATATACTTTGTTGGAGTGAATAGAAAGGTTACGGCATGTTGTTTTGCCGGGCGGGTTGTGAAATGAAAAAGATTCTTTTTGCGGCATCGGAAGGGGTACCTTTTATAAAGACAGGCGGATTGGCCGATGTGGTCGGTTCCTTGCCCGAATGTATCGACAGAGAATATTTTGACGTCAGAGTCATTCTTCCAAAGTACGCTTGCATGCGTCAGGAAATGAAAGACAAAATGGAGTATGTGACCCATTTTTACATGGATTACAACTGGAAGAACGAATATGTGGGTATTCTTAAAGCGGAAGCGGAGGGTATCACATATTACTTCATCGACAGTGAATATTACTTCTCGGGATTTAAGCCTTACGGCGACAACGTTCTCTTCGAGATCGAGAAGTTTGCATATTTTTCAAAGGCCGTGCTTTCGGCTCTTAAACTTATAGATTTCCAGCCCAATGTCATTCATTGTCATGACTGGCAGACCGGACTCATTCCCGTATATCTTAAGGAACGTTTCGGCGGAGATCTTTTCTATCATGACATCAAGACCGTTATGACCATTCACAATCTTAAGTTCCAGGGACGCTGGGATGTTAAGGCAGTGCAGTCAATGACGGGACTTTCGGACTATTTCTTTACATCCGACAAACTTGAAAGCTACAAAGACGCCAACCTTTTAAAGGGCGGGCTTGTGTACGCCGACGCTATAACGACGGTTTCGGAGACATACGCAAAAGAGATTCTCACCGACTTTTACGGTGAAGGTCTGAACGGACTTTTGCAGGCACGTGTCAACGATCTTCGCGGTATCGTGAACGGTATCGATTACAATGAGTTCGATCCCGCGACCGACAAAAATCTTTTATACAATTACGATCCCATCACCTTCAGAAAAGAGAAGGT
>JAILEQ010000069.1 GCA_024687305.1 Lachnospiraceae bacterium
TGCGGAAGATGGGACTTGAACCCACACGTCGTAACCGACACAAGATCCTTAGTCTTGCCTGTCTGCCAATTCCAGCACTTCCGCATGCGTAACACGCAAATATGATACTATCATCCGAAGTGACAAATGTCAACCGAAAAATTTGTATTTTTTAAGATAAATTTTTGCTTCAAAATACTTGCGCACAATGCACATATACTAAGGCGGGCAATCTATCTTGCGGGACGGTTTTGAGCACGCCTTGCTTCGTTTTCGCCTTCGATGGGCAGTCCGAGCTTTGCAAACATTTCCATCCAATACTTACGTATAAAATCCCGGCTTTCGGGCTTTACAAGATAGTAAATGAGCGAATCGATATAAAATGCCTTGCCTTCTCCGCGGCCTACGATCTTGAAATTCTTAAAGCCTTTCTTCACATATTCGTCAATGTCTGAATTAGACATAAACGAAGGACGCTTCATACAGCCTGAGAACAGTCTCTTGTCCGGTGCGGGATCGGTACAGGGAAAGCGGATGCTTGTGTCAAACTCAAGCTGATACTTGGATATTTCTCTGTAATGACTGACTCTTTGAGGACAGTGCGCGCGACAGGTCTCATTTACGAGTATCTCGACTCTGTCGGCATAAGGCCCCAGCATATTAATAGCATTTTC
Source organism: Lachnospiraceae bacterium (assembly GCA_024687305.1). Classification (GTDB taxonomy): domain Bacteria; phylum Bacillota; class Clostridia; order Lachnospirales; family Lachnospiraceae; genus UBA1258. The sequence continues at coordinate 654 of JAILEQ010000069.1, forward strand.
ATCGTGATTTAAGTCATAATCAAGCACTACAAGGAAATAGTCTTTTTCCATCTCCTCTTTAAGCTTGTCAAGACTGAGTATCCTCTTTGTGGTCGAAGAAAGTATCTTGTAATCGGGATAGTTGGCCCTTATGTAATCTTCCAGAACAGGGCTGTTGACAAGCACCTGATTTAAGCCGTTATTGCCGACATTCATGATCATGTTGCAATAAGTATCGTAAGTATGCTTTTCTTCAAGCAAAACATTCGTCCACGTAAATCTTACCGGAATCTTTCTGGCGTTGTAGGATTTAATGATCCTCTCCACTTCCTTTTTGCTCGAAAACCCTTCCAGAATGTTACGCCCGCCGTTCCAGATGGCTCCCGGGAAAGTACCGTAAACCGATCCTATCCGACTGTCTTCGCGAAACATCCCGGGATATTTTTGTATAGTATCGAACAATACATGATTTATCATTCCGAAATAACATATTCCGGGCAAATGCCAATATATGATGTCTTTTTCCATAAAGTCCTCTCAATGATACAATAATGCACAAAGAAACCGTGCAAAAGACGTTTTTCACGCCAAAAACAAGTATACCTTTCCTTAAAACAATAGTCAAATCGAAGGGTGCGAAAAAGGGCTTGCAAAAGCAAGCCCTCAAGCATCAAACGGCAGTTTCCGTTATCCTTTTGTTGACATACTCCGCAAGCGCTTTCCTGCACGACGCCTTTATCCGAACACCGTTTTCTTCATATTTTTCGAGGAATACTTCCGCTTCGTTGTGAATGCGGTTAAGTATATCTCCCTTGCTGTAAGGAACTACGACATCGATCTCCCTGTTGTCTTCCGTAAATATCCTTTTGAGTTCATTTAACAGGTCTTCCATTCCGTATCCGGTTTTTGTGGAAATATAAACACTTCCGCTTCCGGGCACGTTGGCGGGAACGCATTCTTTGTCGCAAAGATCGGCCTTATTGTAAACATAGAGCCTGGGAATGCCGTCAACGTCCAGATCTTTAAGCGTATCTTCCGTTATCTTTTTGTGCATGCGATGATGCGGATCCGATGCATCCATGACGATCAGCATCACATCGGCAAACTTGACTTCCGAAAGTGTCGAGCGAAACGCCTTAATAAGATCGTGAGGAATGTTTTCGATAAATCCTACCGTATCGGAAAGCAAAAACGGTTTTCTTCCCGGAATATCGATCTTTCTTATCGACGTATCGAGCGTTGCAAAGAGCATGTTTTCTTCAAACACTTTCTTTTCGCTTATCTTCTCTGTCTCAGGACCCGACATCTCAAGAAGCGCATTCATCAACGACGATTTTCCGGCATTTGTGTATCCCACCAATGAAACATTGAAAAGACCGTCTCTTGAGCGTCCTCTTCTTTGAACGTCGCGCGTCTTGTCGATCTGCTCAAGCTCTTTTCTAAGCTCCGATATTCTGTGCGATATCTGTCTGCGGTCGAGTTCTATCTGCTTTTCGCCGACACCTTTGTTGGCGCGGCTTCCGCCACCGCCGCTCTGACGTCCCAAATGCTGCCACATGCCGGTAAGTCTGGGCATCATGAACTGAAGATACGCCGATTCAACCTGAAGTCTTGCTTCTCTTGTCTTTGCACGTCTCGAAAATATCTCAAGTATGAGATTTGTTCTATCCCAGACGGCGATCCCTATCACCTTCTGAAGGTTCTTCATCTGAGCGGGCGAAAGATTTCCGAGGCAGACCGCTATCTCAGCTCCCGTCATCTCGACCATGAGCTTTAACTCTTCCGCTTTTCCGGAGCCTATCCATGTCGCATTGTCCGGGTGCAGAAGTGTCTGCGTCACCTCATTTACGACTTCAAGCTCACACGCCTCGCAAAGACTTCTAAGTTCTTCCATCGAATGATCGAATTCTTCATCCGATTCGCTTATTCTAAGACCCACCATCACTACCGGGGTCAGTTCTTCAATATATTCTTTCATACAGTTCTCCTCCTTTATGTCAAAGATTTCATAAAGACCTCGAACGCGGGTAATTCACCTGAAATAGGGTAAAAAGAAACCGCAGCTAAAAAGCCGCGGTTAACGATCACAATATCAGATAAAACTTCTTACGCCAAAAGACAGCGATAAATCTGTCATAAACCGGCGAAACTAAAATACGCGAACCGAGGTCATCACATTATTAAGTTCATGTTTTTCTAAAATCCTAATCCGCACTTTATGATTACCTCTCTTTCTGCGAAATCAATTACAAAGCGAAGTCTATCAAAAGAAGAAGTTGTTGTCAACAGATTTTTCTTTCTACATATTCAGCCTTCTTCGAAACTCAGCCGCCACTGCACGTCCTTTGAACACTACAGCTCCTGCGAACAAGACCACGCTGATCATGAGACAAAGTATCCATGTGACGGGAGTCTCACGATGACTGAAATACATTACGGCGTAAGGAACCGCGCCTACGAAAATGTTGGTAAGCAGATACGCCATGGCGTTACCCTGTTTGTCTATCATCGCAAGCACAAAGTTTGCGACCATGGCTGCCGAAAGTGCTATAGGCACTATCCAGTCAACCGTAAAATCGAAAAATCCAAAGAAATACGATGTTATCAAAAGCATTCCCAGAAGCAGGAATACAAGAAGCGTCATATTTCTTGACGAACCCGTTCCCCTTTGGAACTGCTTCATTATCACGAACTCAAATACCATGAGCCACATGGCAATGATAAGGCTGTAGTGAACGTTCTCAAACCCCGGTATGCGAAGGTTGAACAGAAAATCGACACCAAGTGCCGCTATGATCACGACCCACACGATAAAAAGCTGTATTCTGTATAAAGGTGATCTCAGTTTAAGAATTGAGGGACTGGGATAGTAACTTTCACCCTCTCCCACAATCTTGCTCTGGCACAGAGGGCATTTTTTAAGGTCGCCTCCGACCTTGATCTTACAATAAGGACAGGTTTTCATGCTCCCACCACCTCCGTAGCGTATACAGTGATATCCACACCTTTTTCGGAAAAGAATCTGACGAAATTCTTTACGGCTGAGGTGCTTATGTAAGGAGATGAAACTCCGAAAGTAAGCTCATTCTTGTAGCTTGATACGGTGGCGAAAAGATTCATCGAACTGCAGAAAGTGCTGTAGTTGTCTATCTTGTCAGCAACTGTCTGGGGCGGATTAAGTACACCCAGATTCGAAAATACCATGGATGCCTTACGGTCGCTTAGTCTCGAGCCCGACCTTACCACCAGCTGCTTTATAAATAGCGGAACCGCGCGGACCGGTGCCACATATTCCATCGTTTCAAAACGCTCCATCTGCTTTTTGATCTTGTCTTCGGTAAGCTGGCTTTTAAGCGTCACGTCAAATTCCCGGGCCAACTCTTCAAAGGAGATCTCCTTATCAAATATGTGCGTTACATAAACGTTATTAAAGAAATTCCTCGAAGTCTGCGAGGGATAATAATTTCTTAAATTGACCGGCAAAGTGATGGTCACGGGTAGTTTTCTCTTCATGGGCGGCATACCGTTGTGAATGGCCATCATCCATGCGGCACCGAAGAAACTCGTAAGAGATACTTTAAGTTCTTTTGCCTGCTTTAACATAACGTCTACAGGCATATGTATCTCAAAAAACTGAAGCTGATTGTAGGGAAGTTTAAGAGTTCCCGGCTTATAAGCCTTCTTTTTGTAGGTGCCTCCCGACAGTGTCATATTCTCGAAAAACTGTCTGAAACTGTCCTGATTGAGATCATCAGCGCATGCTCCCGAATGAACGGTCACATCGTCAAACTCTTTTGGATACTTAAGTTTAAGATAGTCGAGTACAATGATATTCAAAAACTCCAATGCTCCCGTACCGTCGGAAAGAGCATGAAACATATCGAGATTTATCCTGTTTTTAAAATATGTGACCTTGTAATGGAGCATTGCCTTGGCAGGAGCGTAAAGATTTAAACACATACGGTCGCTCTCCTCGCTCACCTTGGGAAGGATGTCCGTATCCTCCATGTAGTGCCAGAAAAGTCCTCTTCTGAAGCGCACCTGCATCTGAGGTCTGTCCTGAATGGCCGATAAAACGGCACGTTCAAGCACCTCGGGGTCAACTTTCTCCTTTAAAGTACAGCTCACCCTGAGTGTTCTCGTATCGCGCTTTCCGACCGTTGCAAGAAAAACCTTGGCCACATTATCA
>JAILEQ010000072.1 GCA_024687305.1 Lachnospiraceae bacterium
GTCTGTATGATAGCGGCAACAAATGTAAAAAGAAAAATGTTCATAAAGAACCTTCTTGTTTACAAGATCTGCCATTTCATATGGGTGGTGCTCAAAAAGATATGGAGCGGTATCGAAAAGCTTCCGATCATATGGAAGACGGTCCTCGCCGTAGCAGTCATTTCCGCCTGGGAATTGTTTATCATAATCATAAGTGACGGAGATCAGGAGTCATTCGTGGTATTCTGGCTGTTCCTCAGGCTGATCATCGTTCCGTTCGTTTTTTATCTGGCTTATATGCTAAAGAAGCTAGAAAAGAGCGGAAAAGCTTTGGCAAGCGGAGATCTGGCTTATAAGACCGATACTAAGGGAATGATCTTCGACCTTAAAAACCACGGCGAAAACCTTAACAGCATCGCAACAGGCATGACAAAAGCAGTGGAGGAACGTTTAAAAAGCGAGCGTATGAAGACGGAGCTCATAACAAACGTCTCTCACGACATCAAGACTCCTCTCACTTCCATAATCAACTATGCGTCGCTTATAGGCAACGAACTTAAGGATAAAAACGATGAGACTCTCTCTGAGTACTCCGAAGTTCTCATTCGTCAGTCCGAAAGCTTAAAAAGACTCATCGAAGACCTTGTGGAAGCGTCAAAGGCTTCTTCGGGCAACTTAGACGTAGCTCTCGCTCCCTGTGATGCGTCGATATTCATCTCTCAGGCATCGGGTGAGTACGAAGAAAAGCTAAAAAAAAATAACCTTACTCTCATAACCAAAGAGGCACCCGAGGAGCTTTACATCATGGCCGACGGAAGGCGCATGTGGAGGATCTTCGATAACTTAATGAACAACATTTGCAAGTATGCTCTCCCGGGCACAAGAGTTTACCTCTCCCTCGAGCATATGGGGGCTCTTGCGGTGATCACCTTTAAGAACACCTCCAAAGAAGCTCTGGACATGAGTGAAGAAGAACTCATGGAGCGTTTCACAAGAGGCGACAGTTCAAGACATACCGAAGGAAACGGCCTCGGGCTTTCAATAGCAAGGAGCCTTGCCGAACTCCAGAACGGGCACCTGTCGATCTCACTGGACGGAGATCTCTTTAAAGCGATTCTTTCTTTCCCCCTTGTGGACAAAGAAACCGCATCGATAATCGAAAAGCAGAATGGTACCGAATAATAGATAAACAATGAAAAGCGGCCGTTTAAACAAACGGCCGCTTTTCCTCCCTGTGCATATCTCAACGCTCTTTTAGTTAAGCGTATCAACCGATTTAAATTGTTCTATCGCCTCTTTTAATTCTTCGACCACGTCTTCGGGCCCGATGAGTTTTACTCCGTTGCCCAGACTGAAAAGCCATCCGAAAAACTGAGGACTGACGTTAACATCAACATACAATTCACTGTGCTCTTTGTCAACAGGTATAAACGAAATATCTTTACCGAATCTGTCCAAAAATATTCCGCACTTGGAATTTTCAATGCGAAGTTTCACTTTTTTTAAGACTCCGTTATACATTCCGAACGTTGCCGCAGAGTACTTCGCCATGTCGATCTTATCAAAAAGATCCTTGCCTACTCTCGCTTCATCGATAAGTGAGATCTTCATCATCTTGTCGACGCGATAGTTTTTGATCTGCCCGGACCACTCATCGTACGCCAGAAGATAATAATTTTCCTCGGCCCACGAAAGCGCCCACGGACTTACGACAAACCACTCATCGTTGTGACGCGGTACGAGTTTTTTGGAAATATCCCATTTATAATATTTGAACCTGATCTGCTTATTCTGATTGATCGCGCTGTGGATATCGTCGACGTTATAATATACGCTTTCGTTCATCGTTTTAACGCGGTCGTTTATGAAGACCTGTCTTTGAAGCTGTTTTGCCTGATGCTCGCTCACAAGCGTCTTGACTTTGGCGATAAGCTCTCTTGATTTGTTCTTTGTGATGAACTTCGAAGACTGGATGGCATCGATAAGAAGCTTTACTTCCGCAAGCTCGAACTCTCTTGAGCCGACATGGTATTGCGTCTCTCGTCCGACGTTCTCTTTGATGATATCGAGTCCGAACTTATCACTCATATCCTGAAAATCGGCATAGATACTTTTTCTTTCTGCCGTAACGCCGTACTTTTCAAGCTCTTCGAGTATCTCTGGCATGGTAAGTCCGTGCTCGTCATCGGTCTTTTCGAGCATGATCTTCATCAGATACGAAAACTTATACTTTTGATTGACTCCTCTGGACAATGGAACCTCCCGCCTTAAAGGCTACATCTTTACGATCACGCCACCGCCCATTACGCAGTCGTCGCTATCGTAGAACACTGCCGACTGTCCCGGTGTTGCGGCTCTTACGGGTTTTTCAAACACAATCTTTACAAGACCGTCCTTCATTCCTTCTATGTAAGCAGGCTCCGCGTTATGACGGTACCTGATCTTCGCGTTGCAATTAAGCTTCTCGCCTTCCTTTAAGCCTTCGATGCTAAGGAAATTTGCGTCCTTTATATAAACCGTATCGTTAAATATCGCATCCTCTGCGGAAAGAACGACTTCGTTGGTCTCGGGCCTTATCTCTTTAACGTAGATCGGCGTTCCGAAAGCTATCCCAAGACCCTTTCTCTGCCCGATCGTATAGTGGATGATGCCTTTATGCCTGCCGAGCACGTTTCCTTCCTCGTCCACGAAATTGCCTTCGGGCGGGACAGTGCCCTTTGCGTGCTCCGTTATAAAATCAGCATACGTATCGTCCGTAACAAAACAGATGTCCTGCGAATCGGGCTTCGATGCCACGGGAAGTCCGGCCTTTTCGGCGATCATACGTACCGACTCCTTCGAAAGCGTCCCAAGCGGCATGAGCGTCGACGCGAGCTGTTCCTGCGAAAGCTTATAGAGCATATAAGTCTGATCTTTTGCGGCGTAAAGCGCTTTTTTGACCGTGTATCTGCCGTTATCGAGCTTTATGATATTTGCGTAATGTCCGGTCGCAACATAATCCGCACCGTAAACCTTTGCCGCATCGAGCATCCTCTCCCATTTAAGGAACCTGTTGCACTCAATGCACGGATTGGGCGTAAGGCCCTTAAGATAGGCCTCAACAAAGGGATTGATGACGCAGGTGTTAAACTCCGAAACGCAGCTTACCGCATAATAAGGGATGTCGAGATGTGCCGCCACCGCTCTCGCATCGTCGATCTCGCAGCACTTGCTCGGCTTGTTTTCTTCGTTCATCCATATCTTAAGAGTCACACCGATAACGTCGTGACCCGCTTCTTTTAAAAGATATGCCGTGACCGCGCTGTCCACGCCGCCCGACATTCCGACTATCACTTTTGCCATAGTATTTTCCTGATGTTTTTTTACATCATACCACCAAATGCCTTTTGGTACAAAGAAAACGCAGACCGAATCAACTCGGCCTGCGTATAATTTTCAGTGAAGATCGAATTCCGGCGGCTTGTCGATCTCTTCACCGACATATTTGCCGTTCTTCTTTCTTTGCCTTACGCACTCGGAAAGGAGATATTCTATCTGTCCGTTGACGGACCTAAAGTCATCTTCCGCCCATTTTGCTATATCGTCGTAAAGCTTTTCCGAAAGACGAAGCGGTACCTGTTTTTTCTCGCCCATCAGTAGAGGCTGCCCGAATTAACTACAGGCTGAGCATCGTGATTGCCGCACAATACCACGAGCAGGTTTGAAACCATTGCGGCTTTTCTTTCTTCGTCGAGCACAACGGTCTGATTCTCGTTAAGTCTTTCAAGTGCCATCTCAACCATGCCTACAGCACCGTCGACGATCATCTTGCGGGCGTCGATTATTGCCGATGCCTGCTGTCTTTGAAGCATTACCGAAGCGATCTCGGGAGCATATGCAAGATATGTGATCCTTGCGTCGAGTATCTCCAGACCTGCGTCGTTAACCTTGCTCTGAATCTCGTCTTTGATACGTTCTGCGACTACCTCTGCGGAACCGCGAAGGCTTCCTTCATCGGCATGTCCGTCGCCTGTCGTATCGACATTTAAAGACACGTCATAAGGATATATCCTTACGATGTTACGAAGTGCGGAGTCACACTGAAGGGAAAGATATTCTTTGTAGTTGTCTACGTTGAATACCGCCTTTGCCGTATCGACTACTCTCCAGATAACTGCGATACCGATGTCTACGGGGTTACCGAGGCAATCGTTGATCTTCTGTCTGCCGTTGTTAAGGGTCATGGCTTTAAGAGATATCCTCTTTGTATAAGCCTCGGCAGAAACTGCCGTACCGTTTGCATTGACCTTAACTGCGGGAGCCTGAGAGATCTCACCGCTCTGTGCAAGTTTTGTGCTTGCTGCGGGGTTAACTGCGGAACAGAAAGGATTTACAAAATAGAAACCGGCTTCTCTTAAGGTGCCTTTATATTTTCCGAAAAGGGTAAGCACTAAAGCTTCCTGAGGTTTCAAAACCTTAAGTCCGCAGAGGGGGATCCATCCGAACACTAATATCAGGATGCCGAGAGCGGATAACGGGCCAAAGAAAACGGCTCCCGCTATTATGCACCATACTCCGAAGATAAGTAATGCGAATGTTCCGAACAGTGCCAACATTCCATTCTTTTTGGTTGTGTAGATTTTTTCAGTCATAATTGACTACCTCCTTTTGATATCATTATGATATCACAATGATTGATTTTGTCAATATGCAATTTTTAAGGCTTTCTTAAAAAGGGAAATCTTGCTTTTGAATGCCTTTGAATATACAATTTAACTGATAATCCAAAGGGGAGCGAACAAATGGCGCTTACTAATAACAAATCAAAAAGAAATGCAAATATAGAATTACTCAGGATCATCTCCATGATCATGGTCACCATGCTGCATGCACTGGACAAGGGCGGTCTTTTGGTGAACATAGTCGACAACCCCGGCGTAAACACGTGGGTTGCGTGGGGACTCGAAGCTCTTTCCATCTCCGCAGTCAACATTTTCATGCTGATATCGGGATATTTCCTTATAGATTCAAAGTTTAAGCTCTCAAGATTTTTTGAGCTTATCGGACAGACGATATTCTATACACTGGGTGCATTTATTGTTTGCTACGCCCTGGGTATAAACAAAGGTGAGACCGATGTGTTCTGGATGTTAAACTACATACTTCCCATACATATGAAGGTGTTCTGGTTCATCACCTCTTACGTAGTTCTTTACGCTTTACTTCCCATAATCACGGAAGGCGTTCACAGAATAACTCAAAAGCAGCTGGGAACAATGCTCATAATACTTCTTGTATACGAATGTGCTTTTAAGAGCTTTCTTCCCTTCAGAATGTATACCGACGAACACGGTTATTCCTTCATATGGTACCTTATCGTGTTCCTTGTGGGAGCGTACTTAAAGCTTTACGGATTTAAGATTTTGAATACGCCGGCAAAAGGACTTTTGCTTTACTTCGTATCCTGCCTGTTCATTCTTGCAGAGCATTTTACCATCGGATACATCATAAAGAATTTCGGACACCTTGAGGAACTTGCCGGTCTTGCTTACGAGTACAACAACTTCTTTGTACTCACCGCGGCTTTGGGAATCTTCGCCGCATTTGTCCACTTTAAAGACATGAAAGAAGCGCCCGGGAAAGTTGTTTGTTTTCTTTCTCCCATGGCGCTTGGTGTATATCTTTTCCAGGAAAATCAGACGCTTCGCTATCGCTGGCAGCCCTGGTTCAAACTGCAGGGTTCCCTTGGAAGCCCGCTTTACGTGCTTCTCGGAAAAGTACTTTTGGCAGTTATATGCATGTATTTGATCGGAACCGCCGTCGATTACTTAAGAATACTTCTCTTTAACGGTATAAAGAAAGCGGCATCGAAAAAGTCTTAGTCATCACACAGGGTGAAGTATTCGTTTCTGAATACCACCCTGTAATTGTTTTCTCTTAAATAAGTTGCCAGCAATACTTCTTTCTTTGTGTAACATTCGTCGAGATCTTTCGTAAGAAGATCGCCGTAGTCCGAATGATATACGAATAAAGGAGTATCTTTTAATTCTGAGAGTTCTCTTTCAAGTTCTTCGTAAGTATATGAATCCAGCGAAGGCCAGATGTGGGAAATGGCATTGGGCAGGTTAAAGGCAAAGGATGTCATGGGAATATGACCGAAGATGATGGTGTCCTTGCCCTTAAGGTCGTTGTCCTCTAAGAAGCGGTCAAACTCTGCGATATAGGCTTTCTTTTCGGGTGACGTTCTGTTGCCCGCAAGCACTTTGCTGTCTTCTTTGGTGAGTGTGACATAAGACTCGGAGAGATCTCTGAATACGAAGTTTGCTTTAAAGAGCACGCCCTGGACTATAAGTAAAAGTGCTATAACGGCGATACTTGCTTTAACAGGTGCCGCGGAAAATACCCTGTTCTCACTTTTAAAGATAAGACCGAACAATATGGGAAATACCGGGAAAAGCGCACAGTATATCGTGTACATTCCGTTGTTTGAACCGATGGGGGTAATAAAAATGATGATGGGAACGAGGGCTGCGAGAAGCCTTTCATAAACGCTTAACTTCTTATTGAACACGCATGCCACTCCGATAACTATGGAAAACATCACAAGAAGTATGCCTACGGCATAGTAGCACGAATACTCTTTATACTC
>JAILEQ010000146.1 GCA_024687305.1 Lachnospiraceae bacterium
TCGTCGGTTGCTTCATAAGCTTCAACTTCTCCGGTACCGGACAATCTTTCCAGCTCACCTTTAAACTGCTCGTCAAGCTCATCGAAAGTATATTCCGTTCTGATAAGACCCGTATTTGCGACCTTACCGCCGTTAAGATAATATCTGCCGCCGTTTCCCACGAAGAGTTCTCCTTCGTTTATATACTCTCCGTCCTCCTGATAAAACTGTTCTCCCCTTTCAAGCTCATGACGTCCGCCTTTTTCGACAAGGAATGTTCCGTAATTATGCGTCTCTCCCATTCCGCAGGAGTAAAGACCTCCGTCTTTTATCTTTACGATACCTCGATTGTTTTTTGTGACCATACCCATTCCCCATATTCCGTACAGTTCCACGGTGCCGTAATTTTCTATTGTTTCAACCTGCGCGGAAGAAAAGGATACATTCTTTCTTATGGTGACGGTTTCATTTTGGGGAATCGTAAAGGTTTTTCCCGAAAGATTTATCTCATAAACATGACCGTCTTCGCTTGCTGCTTTCAATTCTTCAAAAGAAGAAACGATCACCTGCGGGCAGAATACCGCTACACGGGTTCTGTCGAGGCCCGTAAGTTCAGAAAGATATTCGTTTGAAATGATCAGTGTTTTAAGATTGGGAAGCCCTGCCACCTCATCAAGTCCGCCGCTTATCTTTGTATAGCCAAGATTCAGATACTCAAGATCCGAAAGGCTGCTTATACCGGTAAGATCCACGGGATTTAAATTACATGACAGCTCAAGTCTCTTTATCTTTGTAAGCGAAAAAAGCAAAGAAACATCTTCCAGCGAATTACCCGATACCGCCAGTTCTTCCACGTTCTTAAGATTTGCAAGATCGTCCGCTTTATTTATAAATCCTCTCGGAACAACTTCATCACCGCTAGGAAGATAAATGCCTCTTTCATCGAGGGAAACGGGAGCCTCGATGGCGCCGTTTTCTTCAGGACATTCTTTAAGAGCGTTTCCGTATATATAGACTTCCGTGATCTTAAGATAATCTCCGGAAAGACCCATCTTTGCCAGATCCGAATTGGGGTCTATCATGTTTGAACGGGTATTGTTCCTAACGATCCAGAAGACCGCGGCCGCCACTATCAAAACCGCGGCGATCACACCGAAGGCAAAGGGTCTTACGGCCGCTTTCTTCTGTGCTTTTGTGACTGACAGTTTTGCCAATACGGGAGAAGAAAGAAGTGCAGAAACAAGGTCGTCATCGGAAGCAAACTCACTTTTTATAAGTGCCTGCTTTGTGGACAAAAGCATATCAAGTCCCTCGGGCAAAACGACTTCATCCATATATATGGGGATAATATTCTTGTCTTTTGAAACGGCATATGTGATGAGGAGCTCGACGTCCGATACGTTAACAGAAGAGAGTATCACCACAACGGCCGCAGCCTTATCGAGAACGCGTTTGTCTTTTGACGTAAAAGAAGACGAAACGTAAACTTTCTTTTTGGAAGAAAGCTCTTTTATGATCGAATCGGTAAATTTGGTGAAGACGTTATTGTAGACAAATACGAAAGGTTCTTTGTTACCGTAGTAATTTTGCATCTTTCCTCCTTAATGATTGCCCGTCACCGTTACGTCAACGCCGTTTTCCACAAGCGGCGCGATCTTGCCTGTCATTTCGACACTTACATAAACTCGCTTGAGATTATTTAACTTGGTAAGAACACTGATGTCCGTCTTTTCCGGAATGTTAAGTATATAAAGGGTTTCAAGGTTTTCAAGATTCTCTATACCCGAAAGATCCGTGATGGGATTGTCCGAAATGTCGAGATACTTAAGAGAACTCATCTCCTCTGCTCCGGAAAGATCCTTTAACTTCTCATTTATCAAAGACAATTGCTCTATGTCTTTTTTCTTTATGAGGGTAAGTGAATTTACGTCTCCCTTGGAAACCTTCTCCCCCGCAACCGTCCATTCGTCCTTTTCGTATTTTACCGCTTTCGGATCGGAAACGATACAATTTCCGCATATGTGCACATACTTTGAATCCAGAGTATTTAACAATAACTGCATCGACATATTGTCTTTGAACTGTGTTACCGAAACCTCGGTTTCTTCGGCCTCAACAGTTTTTGTTGTGATCCCTTTGTCACCAAGAAAGCCGTTTAATGCAGCAAATATGTATACGGCCAGCAACAAAGAAACCGCTATCGCCGCCATCGAAATATAAAGCCATATGTTCTTTTTGGATCTCTTCCCGACATCCGTTCTTTCATAGCCCGTTATGCCGTCTCCGATAAGGGAATCGGAAAGGTTTTCTTTGAGCGTTTCCTTTAAACTTTCGGTCTCGGTACAGGTTATCTTTTTAACTACACTTAACTGCATTTCCAGATCGGGAGAAAGAACACTGTCATCAAGATTGATGACTATCATCTCCTTTTTCTGTGAAACCGCATAGTGGATCTCTCTTTGACAATTTTGGGATGAGAGTGCATTTTTCGAAATGAAGATCAAAACAAGAGCACTGTCCTTAAGTCGGCTTGCGACAACCTGAGGCCACTGAGCACCGACTTCTATACCCTCGTCGTACCAGATACGGTACTTTTCTTCGTGCAGGAGCTTTATCACATCAAACACTTTTGCACTGTCTTTGTGAGCATAGCTTATGAAAATGTAATCGTCTTTTCCCTTGTACGGTTCGAAAGGAGTGTTCTTCTTTGCCATGGTTTTATTAGTCTCCCTAAGTCTCTTAAATTGAAACTTTGTCCCAATTTTTAATTTTACCATGAATCAATTAAAGAAATAAAGGATTTATAGGCAATAAAAAGGACGATAAAGCGTAAACTTTACCGTCCTTTATGATTACAGATATTTAGCAGATCTCCGAACCCGAAGGAAGATCCTTCTCGGGTGTCATGAGTGCAAGCTTTCCGTCGGGACCTTCGGCACAAAGAAGCATGCCTTCGGATACGACTCCCGCAAGTGTTGCGGGCTTTAAGTTAACGAGAACCATTACCTTTTTGCCAACCATTTCTTCGGCACTGTAGTGCTGCTTTATGCCGGAAACGATCTGCTTTGTGGTATTGCCGATCTTAACCTGCGAGCAAAGAAGCTTCTTTGATTTCGGAACTTCCTCACACTTTACGATCTCACCGACAACAAACTGCATTTTTGCAAAATCATCGTAAGTGATCTCGTCTCTTAACTCAAAAGCGATCTCGTTTTCTTCTTTCACAGATTCCTCGGTAACGCCTGCTTCAGCTTTCTGCAAAGCGGCGATCCTTTCCATTTCGGCGTGAACATCGTTAATATCGAGTCTTGCGAACAGGATCTTAGGAGAATCGGTCACCTTGTTACCGGAAGGATATTTACCGAACTTGTTAAGCTCATCAAAATCACGGAGCTTATCATTAAGCTGGGCAGCAATGCTCTCGGCCGTTTCGGGAAGGAAGGGATAAAGAAGCGAAGCTCCTATCATGATACCTTCCGTTAAGTTGTACAAAACGGTTGCAAGTCGGTCTTTCTTTGCCTCGTCCTTAGCAAGAACCCAGGGCTCCGTCTCATCTATGTACTTGTTGAGTCTCTTAAAGAGCACAAATATCTCAGAGATCGCATCGGCAACATGGAACGTATCCATCTTAGCCACAGCGTGGTCATATGTGCTTACGGCTACAGCCTTAAGGTCATCGTCAACGGCTTCTTTTGCCCCCTTGTCAGCCACTACGCCGCCGAAATACTTGTTGCTCATGGAGATCGTACGGTTTACGAGGTTACCGAGGATGTTTGCAAGGTCGGAGTTGATACGCTCGGTCATAAGATCCCAGCTTACAACACCGTCGTTGTCGTAAGGCATCTCGTGTAGAAGGAAATATCTTACCGCATCGACACCGAAGAACTTGGCGGCGTCATCCGCATAGATAACGTTTCCTTTTGACTTACTCATCTTTCCGTCACCGCTTAAGAGCCAGGGATGACCGAATACGGTCTTGGGAAGAGGCTCGTCAAGGCTCATTAAGAAAATGGGCCAGTAGATCGTGTGGAATCTCACTATGTCCTTACCGATAAGATGAAGGTCGGCAGGCCAGTATTTCTTGTAAAGGTCGCTGGAATTGCCGTCCGCATCGTATCCAAGACCGGTGATGTAGTTTGAAAGGGCATCAAGCCATACATAAACTACGTGCTTATCGTCAAAAGTTACCGGGATACCCCATTTAAATGAGGTTCTCGATACGCAAAGATCCTGCAGTCCGGGAAGAAGAAAATTGTTCATCATCTCGTTTTTACGGGATACGGGCTGTATAAATTCGGGATGGGTATTGATATACTCGATAAGTCTGTCGGCATATTTGCTCATCTTAAAGAAGTATGCTTCTTCTTTGGCGGGTTTAACCTCACGACCGCAGTCGGGGCATTTTCCGTCAACAAGCTGCGACTCGGTCCAGAAAGACTCGCAGGGAGTACAGTAAAGGCCTTCGTAATATCCTTTGTAGATATCGCCTTTGTCGTACATCTTCTTAAAGATCTTCTGGATCTGCAGTTCATGATCGGGATCCGTGGTACGGATGAATCTGTCGTATGAGCAGTTAAGACAGTCACAAACATCCTTGATCTCGCCTGCGATCTTGTCAACGAACTCCTTGGGAGTAACGCCGTTTTCTTTTGCCTTTATCTCATTTTTCTGACCGTGCTCGTCGGTTCCTGTCTGGAAACGAACGTCATAGCCGTCTTTTCTTTTAAATCTTGCGATAGCATCTGCCATTACGATCTCGTAGCTGTTGCCTATATGAGGCTTGCCGGATGTATAGGCGATCGCCGTTGTTAAATAATACTTTCCTTTATTTGTCATGTCATGATCCTCTCAATTCGTATATGCTGTTTGCGACAAAGCGCTAACTAAATTTTCCTTTTATGCCTGAAAAGGGCGACATTTATTCTAACACACCGTGTCATTCCTGTTCAAGCGACACAATAATCTAAGCCCGCGAGGGCATCTGTGCGAGCATATACTTTTTAACGCCTTCAAGTTTGGAGCGCTTCCAATGAGCTTCTTTGGCCGCATTTGCCAAAGGCACCACGATCTGCATATCCAAAAGCTTACCGGGTACCCTGCCGCTTCTTAAAGGTTCATTGAAGTTCTTTAAGAAATCTTCTTCT
The DNA here is from genome assembly GCA_024687305.1 of Lachnospiraceae bacterium. Classification (GTDB taxonomy): domain Bacteria; phylum Bacillota; class Clostridia; order Lachnospirales; family Lachnospiraceae; genus UBA1258. The sequence goes on from JAILEQ010000146.1 coordinate 5,124, forward strand.
GTTGCATTCTCAAAAACTTCGGGTTTCATATACTTAAGCTGCCTCTTTGTATTTTCCAAAAATACCGCTGCCGCAAGCGGAGCCAATAACTCATATTCTTCGCTGTCGACATTTTCAAATATTTTTGGTAAGTCTGACTTTACTATCTTACATGCGTTTCTGTCAATCTTTATGGCATAAGGTTCAAAAGTAAAGCGTTCTTTGTCAAAAGATATCTTTACGATAAGCCCGATATCGGTATTGAATTGAGACCTTTGATAATCCGTATCAAAAATGAAATTCCCAAGAGAATAGAAAATGATCTTTTCTCCCACGGTCTCATAATTCATGGGAACATGCGGATGATGTGCCACCACTATATCCGCGCCGAATTCCAGATATTTGTGAAAACGCTCCCTCGTATACGGAGACGGAAGTGAAGTAAACTCTTCACCGTCGTGTGCTATTACCACGCACCACCGACATGCCCTTTTTACTTCTCTTATCCTTTTTTCAATGAGATCCATATCACTGAAGTTAAGACATCCCGGCGTATCCTCGGTCGCTTTTCTGCAGGCTCTTTCATATCCAACGCTCACAAAGCCGATACCGCCCGCCTGACGAAAAACAAGCTGACATGAGGCTTCATCGATGTTCATTCCCGCACCGATTGCAAAGGCATAGTGGGATCTTGCGTTTTCAAGCGTAGCCTTAAGGCCTTCCGGTCCTGCGTCCATTATGTGATTGTTGTTTATATTCCATACATCGGCACCGATACGTTCAAGAAACTTTCCGACTCCCGGGTTCATTGAATGAACAAGCGACGCCGCACCTGTGGATTTCCCGGCACCTAAGCCGAGGAAACGTGCCTTTT
>JAILEQ010000158.1 GCA_024687305.1 Lachnospiraceae bacterium
GGAAAGCCTTATAGACAAATATCCCATCATATCAATCGAGGACGGACTCGATGAAGAAGACTGGGAAGGATGGCAGAAGATGACAGCCAAGATCGGCAATAAGGTTCAGCTTGTAGGCGATGATCTTTTTGTTACCAATACCGAAAGACTTTCAAAAGGTATCAAACTCGGAGCCGGCAATTCAATTCTAATCAAATTGAATCAGATAGGTTCTGTTTCGGAAACACTTGAGGCGATAAAGATGGCACACAATGCAGGTTATACCGCAATCTCGTCGCATCGTTCGGGCGAAACGGCCGATACTACGATCGCAGATCTTGCTGTAGCATTAAACACATGTCAGATCAAGACAGGTGCACCAAGCAGAAGTGAAAGAGTTGCAAAATATAATCAGCTTCTTCGGATCGAAGAGCAGCTCGGAGAATTTGCCGTATATCCCGGACCGGATGCTTTTCACGTTAAAAAGTGATCTTGGATAGAGTCAGCTACAATATTCAAAACAAAACAGAAAAGGGCGGTCGATTGCGACCGCCCTTTGTTTATGCAAGGCTTCTTCCGAGCGATTTGCATTGTTCAATTGCTTCCACATTTGGAGCGCCGTTTGCCATAACCGATTCAGTTACCAATCTTGCGCCGACTGCATTACATCTGTCCTCCCAATCACGCATCCACTGACCGTCGCCCCAACCGTATGAACCGAAAAGAGCGATCTTTTTTCCCGAAAGAGAACTCTCAATTTCGGTAAACATAGGCTCAAATTCGGATTCTTCGAGCACCTCGGCACCCATTGCCGGACATCCGAAAGCAATGGCATCATATTCAGAAACCATGTTTTTGTTAAAACCTGAAGGTCCGAAAACAGATACCTCAGCACCTGCACCTTTTGCACCTTCTTCTACAGAAGCGGCCATTGCCTGTGTATTGCCGGTGCCGCTCCAAAATACTATAGCTACTTTGCTCATGTGAGCATACCTCCTTATGATTTAATGCGGTTAGCCGCGGCTAACCAGATGATATAAAATATACCGTCACCCAATCGGATAACGGCCTGACACATTGGATTATCTGTGTCTATGCGAAAATATATCATATATGGATGTTTGTGTCAAAATGTCTTTAAGCCGGTAAGGCGTTATTTGAAGAAAATGGGAGACGTATATTCCTTTTATATCAAAAAACATATTGACAAAGTTAAGAGAACAGTGTACTCTGATGAACGTTGGAGAACACTGTTCTCTCATGTTCCGCATATCAGAAAGGTTACGTTATGCCCAAAGACAAGAGCGAAACTCATAAGAGAATAATGGAAGCGGCCAAGCATGAATTTACGGAATATGGCTATAATGATGCTTCTCTTAGAAGAATCGCGTCAAATGCCGGCATACAGGTCAGCGGACTTTACAAGCATTTTGCCAGCAAAAAGGAGATGTTTTCTTCTTTGGTAGATCCGACGGTTGAAGGCTTCTATCGGTTGTATCGCGAGATTGAGGATGCATATTTTTCCGAGATAGAGACCGTCGATCCCGGTTATGAGTGGGAGAACGAAAATGAAACGGTTCGAGGAATAAATTATATATACAATCATTTGGACGAATTTAAACTGCTCCTTCTTAAATCTAACGGAACGGAGTATGAGGATTTCGCACATGAGGTTGCATGTCTTGAAGAAAATGTAACAATGCGTTTCATGGAACAGTTAAAACAAAAAGGAGTTCCGGTAAAACCTGTTGATCCTTTGGAACTGCATATGCTCGCGAGCGTTTATGTGGAGTCGGTTTTTCAGATAGTGGAGCATAATCTTACAAAAGAAAAGGCTATGCATTATGCGGACACGTTGCAGAAGTTTTACACTGCGGCATGGAAAGCTCTTTTCGGTATATAGCTTGATCCGGACAGGCCCCTTAGGGGGCTAAAATATTATATCAAGGTTAGCAGACGCTAACTAAAAATAAAGGAGAGAAAAATGGAAAAAGAAAAAGGTACTGCCCAAAATCAGTCCCATGGAGCGGGAGCTCTCAACAAAAACACAGTCTTATGGCTGTGGAAATTTACCGAGGGTAAAAGAGGAAACTATCTAAGAAGCATATTATTGGCACTTTGCGGTGTGGCGTGTATGCTGCTTACTTATATTTGCCTGTCCGCGGTTATCCGAGAGCTTATCGCAGGAAACCGTGATATGGGTTTTTATATCCAAAGAGGAGTTCAGATAGGACTATTGTGGGTTTTAAGATATGCGTTTCATGCTTTCTCAACCGCAACTTCGCATGTGGCGACTTTCGGACTTATCAGTAACGGAAGAAGAATGTTGTTGAAAAAACTTAATACTATGCCGCTTGGTTCGGTACAGGAACGTTCTTCGGGGGAGTATAAAAACATAATTTGTGACAGGATAGAGCAGACAGAGACTACACTTGCACATGTAACTCCCGAATTTACCGCAAATATCGTCGGCGCGATCGCGATGTTCGCATATATGCTGAGCATTGACTGGAGAGTCGGACTATGGCAGCTCATCTGCATTCCCGCAGGACTTGTTTCTTTTGCCGTGATGCTATCCTCCAATCCGAAGTATTACCCGAAGACGATCGAGAAGACAAAGGCACTCAATGCCGTGGCGGTTGAATATATAGGCGGCATTGAGGTCATCAAAGCATTCGGACAGAGCAAAACTTCGTACGGAAAATTCGTAAAAGCTGCAAAAGAAGGCGCCGATTGCTTTATTGACTGGATGCACAAAGAAAACCTGTGGCAAAACTTCGGAATGGCTTGCTTCCCGGCAACACTTTTGGGACTGCTTCCTTCGGGTGTTGTTTATTGCCTGAACGGAAGTCTCGATCCCGCAAGTCTCGTGGTTCTCATTATTTTGTCACTTGGAACCGTTTCGCCGCTTGTTACCGCATTTGGGTTTGGTGAGGACATTTCAAAGGTCGGAGAGATAGTAAGCGATATTGCCGATGTTATGGATGAAAAAGATCTTATAAGACCGCTTGTGGCCAAAACTACGCCGAAAGATCATTCGATCGTGCTTAAAGACGTACATTTTACATATAAAGACAAAGAAGTACTCCACGGCATCAATATGGAGATCAAAGACGGTACCGTAAACGCTCTGGTGGGTCCTTCGGGAGCCGGAAAATCGACCGTTGCAAGACTTATCGCTTCCTTATGGGATGTCGATGCGGGTGAGATCACGATCGGAGGAGTAAATATAAAAGACATGCCGCTCAGTGAGTACAATAAGCACGTGGCATATGTTTCACAGGAAAATTATCTTTTCGATCAGACCGTAATGGATAACATCCGTATGGGAAAAGACGGAGCTACCGACGAAGAAGTTATCGAGGCTGCCCAAAAGTGCGGATGTCATGAATTCATAGAGTCGCTTCAAAACGGGTACAAAACTGTCTGCGGAGGTTCCGGAGGACATCTTTCCGGTGGTGAGAGGCAGAGAATATCGATTGCCAGAGCAATGCTTAAAGATGCTCCGATAGTCATCCTCGATGAGGCAACAAGCTATACCGATCCGGAGAGTGAAGCCGTTATTCAGAGCGCACTGTCAAAGCTTACCGCCGGGAAGACGCTGATCGTTATCGCACACAGGCTTTCAACTATTGCCGATGCGGACCGGATATTCCTTATAAATAACGGTAATGTGGAGGCTTTTGGCACTCAGGAAGAACTATTGAACAACAGTCCTCTGTATAAGAGTATGTGGGAAAGCCATATGGCAATAAGAAAGGAGGATGTTTAAAATGATAAGAACGATAAAGAAGTTTTTTGATTTTTGTAATATTACCGAAAGAAAACAATTCTATCTTTCATTATTTCTGGGTGTTTTCAACGCTTTGTTCGTGGCACTCAGGATACCGGCAGTTTATGTAGTGATAAAGGCGATCGTTGAGAACAATCTGACGATAGCGGAAGCATATAAGGCGGTGGCGATAATCGCCGGATCGATCATTTTACAGACTATTGTTACGATGAAAACCACAATGCTTCAGGTTAGAGCGGGTTACAATACCACATCTTTAAAAAGAATCGAGATCGCAGAGCATTTAAGATATGTTCCGATGGGATATTTCAATAAAGAAGGACTTGGAAAGGTTACTTCTATCGCCACCAATACGATGGAAAGTCTTTCGGGAATGGGTTCGAGATGTGTAATGATGGTTACCAAAGGCCTGATCACCACATTTGTTATTGTTCTTTCAATGTTTTTCTTTGATATAAGGATCGCATCCGTGGCACTTGTTACGATGATCGTCTATCTTTTGGGTACGGAGTTTATGATAAAGATGGAGAGCAAAGATGCCGACAGATTCACAAAAGCTCAGGATGTAATGGTTGCCAGAATACTTGAGTATATAAGAGGTATCGCCGAGATAAGGAACTTCAATCTTTTCGGTAAGAGCATAACAAACGTGGACGAATCGATAGAACATTTCAGAAAATACAGTACAAGTATGGAAACTACATACGAGATAATAATTTTCTTTCTGAATGTATTGAATAAGATATCGGGCGTGATAATGACGTTAATGAGCATTGCTTTTTATTTAAATGGCACCATGAGTCTCGTTTATTCGATCATGATGATCATAAGCTCGTTTATGATATTCGAATCACTCGATCTTGTGGGGGCATTTAACGGTCTTACACGTGCCATAGAGAATTGCGTTGACAAGGCAAACGAAGCACTTTCATTTCCTACCATGAAGATAGACGGTATGGATATCACACCGGACAGAAGTGAATTAACGATGGAAAATGTTGATTTTTCATACGAAGACAAGAAGATAATAGACAACGTTTCGTTTTCTGTTCCCGAAAAGACTCAGACTGCGTTCGTGGGTCCTTCGGGAGGCGGAAAAACGACCATCACTCAATTGCTGGCCAGATTTTGGGATGTTGATAAAGGAAGAGTTTTACTCGGCGGTGTTGACGTAAGAGACTACAGCTATGATTCTCTCATGGAAAATTTCGCGTTCGTGTTCCAGAATGTTTATCTGTTCAACGATACGGTCGAAAACAATATCAGATTCGGAAAACCGAAGGCTTCGAGAGAAGAGGTGATCGAGGCGGCAAAGAAAGCATGTTGCCATGATTTTATAATGCAGCTTCCTGACGGATACGATACCGTTATAGGCGAAGGGGGAGCAACTCTTTCGGGAGGAGAAAGACAGCGTCTTTCGATCGCAAGAGCGATAATGAAAGATGCTCCGATCATAATACTTGATGAAGCTACGGCAAACGTTGATCCGGAAAATGAGGAAAAACTTGTTGAAGCGATTGATGCGCTTACCAAAGAAAAGACTATCATTATGATAGCACACAGATTAAAGACCGTTAGAAATGCGGATCAGATATATGTCATAGATAAGGGGAAGATCGCCGAAAGCGGAACCCATGAGGAGTTGATCGCTCACGAAGGCATATATAAAAGCTTTATCACCGAACGCAGCAAAGCATCCGCATGGAAACTTGCTTCCAAAGCTTGAGACCGGTCCGGAATTTCGTTGATGCCTAAAGGCCCCGATATATCGGGGCTTTTTTCGTTCACATAAAAAATTAATAAATAGCACGTGATTTTAAATAGAAAAAGGTATTTCACTTTTTCGAAGAAGTGTTATAATTCGAGTGTAATCGCTTACATGTGCATTAGGGGTATTGTACAAAGCGAAGTATTTTACATTTTAAGAAAGGAAGAATGGACATATGGGGCGACGGGTACTTGCCATGCTTTTAAGTATGGTTCTTTTTGTCATTCTATTTGACAATTCAGAAGCCATTCTCAGCTATGCTACTTTCCAAACAGAAGCAGTAAGATCTAATGCAAATATGACGGAGGTTTCTTTGCCGACCGACGCGGGATCCGTATCGGAAGAGCGGTTTGTTGACCCCTTACCTGAAATTATATCGGTAAGCGGAAACGATGTTGAGATGTCGTCACCGACGATCGACGAGGCAGAAGATACGTCCGACAAATCGCCTCAAATACCGATCAGTGAAGCAGACGAGGCCAAAGACATCCCGGACGCAGAGGATTTTGCTTGCGTGCGGGAGATCGGAGATGTTCGGATCACGATAAATGCTCCCGCAGGCGTTTTTCCTGCAGGCTCACAAGCGACAATAAACGAGCTGACCGATGAAACGACTGTGAACAATATCGAAAATGCGGTCACCGACTTTTTGTCAGGCGATCAGACGATCACTTCGATAAGGGTATTTGACATTACCATATATGATGCTGAAGGGCAGGAGATACAGCCCAATACCGAAAAGGGAAACGTCAGAGTGGTTATCGACAATATAGATACATCGGAAGCCATGGATAATGATGATAAAGACATGGCAGTATTTCATGTCGAGGATTCAATGGAAAGCGTTACATCTGTAAGCGCAACCATTGGTGAAGGAGAAGTAAGCTTTGATGCAACTCGGTTTTCGCCTTATGCGGTGATCTCGATCGACGGAAATCCCGATGACGATCCGGCTATCCTTATTGCTCCCGATGAATTGATCGAGTCAATGAAGGTAAAGATATTAGATCCTTCGAATAAAGAGATACCGTTTGACGCGGATAACAACGCAAAGCTCTCACTTAATGACACGATAAGCGTAAGATATGTTTTTAAAACTCCGATCACGATTCATCCCGTAGAAGGCGGGTATCCCGCTTATGACGGAATAAATATCCGTTCAAAGGCCAAATATGCACTTCCCGGCATTCCCAAAGTATGTTCCTGTCCGGGCGGGTTTGATATTGATGTTACAAACGGCTTGGAATCTCTTGGAACCATTCATTTTGATGAAGACGGAAATGCCGTACTTACCGTTGCGGAATTCCACGATGAACCGGCATTTGCTGAAGACGCGGTGGCCGATCTTGCAAGGACGCTTAATCTTTCAAAAGAGTCAGACGGAGATCAGGAGGACTATTCTCTTACCTTCGGAAGCAGTACGTATCATGTCAAGATCAAAGAATTTATGCCTCAGCCGCCTACGGTCAACAAGGTTTCGATGGGGCTTGATGCTGACGGAAACATCACTTGGAAGATAACCGTTACCAATGATGGAAAACCGATCCAGTACAAAGACGGATATACGTTTACCGACACGATAGAAGACAAGCAGATATTCGTGGAAAATTCCCTTAAGTCGGGCGGTACTCCCGTTACTTATACAAAAAGCGGCAATACGATAAGCTGGACAGGCAAAGACAATACTCCGTCCAAAGTTCTTACATATGAGTACAAGACTCATGTAGACTTTTTAAAGCTTACGGCAAAGACCAACGAGAACACCGAAAAACAGAGCGAAGTCAAGAACACCGTTAAGGTCAGTGCTCCCGCAGGCGACGATTACGATGCACTTTCCATCAGCAAAACCGCTACAGATACTGTGAAGAAGCAGATTCAAAAGTGGATCGAGAAGACCGGAACGGATGTCGATGCGACCGGTAAATCAACATGGAAAATAATAATACGAAACAACGGATTTAAGCTTAAAGATGTTGTTCTTAAAGATATTTTTGATACAGACGGAGTGGAAATAGAAGCAACGAATTTTGTCATAAAAGACAAATCGAACAACCCTGTTTCTTTTTCGCCTCCGGTAAAAAACGGGAATGAATATACTATCGCTTTGACCGATCCGATGGTGGGCAATGCGGAGTATAAGGTTACTTATGATACGCAGATAAAAGATTACGATAAATTCTTGAAGGGTAATCATAAGGTACCTCAAAACAAGGCAAATATAAGTTACAAATACGATCCCACCGGAGATGAAACAACATGGGAATCCTCTGAAGGTCCCGGTGTAGGAGTGGATTTCAAGAGTCCCAATACCATTATGCCCAAAGCTGCCATCAAGAAGACGGCTCAAAGCATTGATGTTGTTAACCACACAATGAGCTGGCTTATAGAGATCAACAATAACAGGCAGGCTTTAACGAATGTCAGTGTAACCGATGCCATTCCGGCAAAGCAGAGATTCAAGAGCCTTGATTGGGTGAAGATAGAAGGCGCTGACGTCAGTGAGCCCGTTTACTCGCTCGATGATTCCGACCCCACCAAAATAGTTGTTTCCTTCGGCGACAATATAGTTGGCAAGAAGGCTTCTTTTTACATAACTACAGAGCTTACCGATGAAGCGAACTATCTGTGGGCAGGAAATAAGAAAGAAACGTTTACCAATAAGGCCACTGTCAAATCAGAGGGAAATCCCGAAGTGACCGATTCGGCAAGCAAGGAGTACGCAAGCACGGTTCTGGCCAAGAAGTCGGATAATTACGATTACAACACTCATAAGATAAAATACACAATCACCGTCAACCAAAACGCTATGGCGATGAACGGTGTGGTTGTTACAGATAAGCTGAATGATAACCTTGAATATGTTGCGGACTCGTCATCGACTGCAGGAACGGCGTATGATATCGACTCCAATACGCTTACGTTTACTTTGGGCTCCATATCCGAAAAGATCGATATCGTTTTTGAGGCAAGAGTCAAGGACGGAGCAATTTTTGAAAATACCGACAAGACTATAAACATTCCGAATACCGCTTCAATGATAAGCAATGAGTATTCGGGAAATACACAGGTCACATGCAACAACCCTATCAACAATGAGGTCATCCATAAGGACGGAAAGCAGGATAAAGAAGTCATCGAATACACCATAAAGGTAAATCCCGCACGCCAGGATCTGTATAAGGACGGAATAGATGAAGTGCTTATCGAGGACATCATCGGCGCAAGTATGGTGTTGGATAAAAGCACGATCAAACTATGTAAAGCGGATATTGATTCGACGGGTAAATTTACCGAGAAAGAACTTGTTGACGCCGAAATAAAGCCTGTTGAGTATACGGAATCAAAAACCATACTAAGAGTCGTTATTCCCAAGAGCGGCAGAAATGATGCATATATACTTAAGTATACGGCAAGAATGATGAACTACGATGCCCACGATTTCAGCAATATTGCTCATTTGAAAGGTTACGGGGATGACAGTATCAATCTGTCGAAAGTAGAATTTTGGGACACCAATTTCTCTACCGTTAAGTTTTCGAATTACGCCTTTTATATAGGCGAATTGAGAGATCCGAACGAGGATCATATATTGCCGGGCGGACATTTTCAGCTTCTCGATCCCGAGCAGGATGAGAAAGTGGTTGCGGAAGCCACCAGTGACTCGAACGGACAGATCATGTTTGCCGGTAATGAAATAATGCCCAATCATGAATATCATTTAAAACAGACCGATGCTCCGGAAGGTTATGTGATCCCGGATGATCTTAAAGACGGTACAAGAGTTGTTCACACAGACGATAAGGGTATTACGGTCGCAAAGGAAAAGAAAAGTGAACACATCGTACACAATTCAAAACCGGATCGTGTGATCGATTTTGAATTGCTTGATGAGACTGACAAGTTAACAGATTTAACAGGTCTTCACGATACACCGGCAAAGATCGTTGTATATAAAGGTTCTGATAAAGTCTGGGAGACCGGAGACGGAGAGTTTAAAGCGGTATACGGGATCGAGTACAAGGTTGTGGAAGAAACCACGCCTTTCGGTTATCACGGCCATTCGGAACCCGGTTACAGATTTAAGATCGATGAAGACAGTGAGAAACTTGTTCTTTTGGATGATTATGCGCATGTCAAAATTTCGGGTGATACCATAACCATGTACGATGAAGCCAAAGACAGCATAAGCATCTCGATTGACGATATTTCCAAAATGCAGGAGAAATCTGTTAAAGGCGGTACATTTGAAATACTCGACGAGACAGATACTGTCATAAAGAGCTGGACGGGCGACGGAGCCCCCAAAGAGGTTGAACTGCCCGAAGGCGAATATAAGTTAAAACGTGTAGATGAGCCTTTCGGTTTCGAAGAAGAAGATAAGATTTTGGAATTCAAGGTCAAACCGGGAAGCGGAGGAGAGCTTGAGATAGAGCCGATTTCCGTTACGGGCGATGTGATCATTGACGGCAAAAAAATAACGGTGCACGAAACTTCCAAAGATACCGATGCGATCACGGTTGATCCCGCAGAGGCGATGGGAAGCGATCCGATGGACGATGAGATCGATTATAAGTTAACTCCGAGAAAATATACGGACGGTCTGCCGACCGGTCTTGACGATACTCCCGCATGGAAAAAGAGTGACGGAACGCCGATGGATTTGCTTGCGCAGATAGAATACGATCTTACCATGACCGACAGGGACGGAAAGAGTGTATCAAAGATCGTTATGATAGACGAGCACGGAAAGCTTGTGATAAAGGATTATCCCGCACCCAAGAAAGTTGCGCCCAAACCCGCACCTCCGTCTTTGGTAACTCCCGATCCGGGCACACCGGGTTCGGGCGGAAGCACTACACCTGCGACTACACCCGGCACGCCTTCGACAACCACACCCGAAAGCACAACACCAACTGTGTCAGATGCTTCTTCGGACACCTCGGTCGAAGCAAAGAGCGATAGTGTAAAGATGGAAACGGTTGCCATGGGATACTCTGCCAAAGGTAAAAAGCAGCTTGCAAAGACAGGCGGATTCTTTGGCACCCCTGTCGGGTATATTGTCGGACTGCTTTTGATGGCGGTCGGATTGTTAATGGCTGCGGGAAAGAAGCAATATCGAATTCAATGAAGATTCGCAAACTATTACAAACTATCGGTATCTTACTGTTTGCGGTCGGTTTTCTGGTCATAGTTACTTCGCTTTGTTTAAATTTAAGGCAGCATGTTATGCGTCGTGCAGCGATCGCGGAGTTTAAGAACATGGTATCCTCAAAAGCCTTCGATCCGAACGGTATCGAAGGCGAAGAGGAGAATGTTTTAAATGACGAGCGGAGCGAAGAAAAGGAAACGGTCGAGGAGGGCGTGGATAATACAAACGCAGCAAAAAAAGTACCCTCTGAAGGCGATATCCTTTATATGCTAAGAATCCCCTGTATAGACTCGGAAAATCCGGTCCGCGAAGGCGTAAGCCTCGGCGTGTTGGCAGATTCCCTCGGTCATGAACCGGGGACTGCCTTCATAGGCGAGGAAGGCAACTGCGTTATCGCAGGACACCGCAACTACAGCTTTGGTTCCTTTTTTAACAGATTGGACGAAGTTTCGATAGGAGATCAGATATATGTTGATACCGAAGACGGTTCTTTATGCTATACCGTCTTTGACATCACAGTCGTAGAACCTGATGATCTTTCAATACTGGAAGACACCGGGGAAGAAACGCTTACGTTATATACCTGCACGCCGCTTTATCTGGCTACTCACAGGCTCGTGATCGTTGCCAAGCGATCCGATTGATCGATGTGCCAAAAAGATGGCGGCTCTTGCGGGAAATGCTGAATACCTCATTTTTTTAGAAAGGGTATTGACATCCTTTCTAAAAAAATGTATATAATATTACGTCGTAATATTACAGCGTAATATAACGCAGCCAAGGAGACTTATGTCATACGATTACGATCTGACTCATGAAAATATAATAAAGAGCGCCAAAGAGCAGTTTAAAGAGAACGGGTTCAGAGACGCTTCCATAAGAAAGATATGTAAGGACGCGGGCGTTACCAACGGCGCATTTTACGCACATTTTACCAGCAAGGAAGATCTTTTTTGCGGTATAGTAGAGCCGGTAGTCGAGAAACTTTCCGGGCTATATTCGGATGTTGAGGATGAGTATTTAGATATAAACAGTGCTGACGATGTGGTAAATGCTTTCAAAAACGCTTATAAGTCTTTGGAGAGATTTATAAAGTTTCTTTCTGAGAACAGAGAGATCATTCTTCTCATATTGGAATCAGCCGCAGGCACAGCTTATGAGAACTTTCCTGACAGGATCACGGAGTATGAAGCTGAAAGCATGAAGAAATTCTTTAAAGCCAGCGAAAGATTTATCGGTAACAAAGAAAACGTATCCGACAACATAATAAGAATGGGTGCTTCCTTTCTGATTTCCACCGTTTTTGACGGGATCAAAAGAAATCTAAACTCCGAACAGATACTTCATGAGACAAAACTGGTCAGTGACTATTGTGCGGCAGGATATAAGTACGTACTTGGATTGTAAAACAAAGGCCCCTTTTGAGGGGCTAAAAAAATTAAGTTGGGTTAGCGAATGCTAACCAAAAGGAGGATACATATATGAAAAACAATAAACTTACGGGAAAGGATCTCATTACGGTGGGTATCTATACAGCTATTTATATCGCAGTTATTTTCTGCGTGGGCGCTTTTAATGCCATTCCTGTTTTTTATCCGATCTTTATGTTCTTAGGACCTGTCATCACAGGAATACCCATGATGCTTTATTACACCAAGATTGAGAAATTTGGCATGCTCACCATTACCGGTATTATATGTGCCGTATTCTTCTACATTTCCGGTTATACCTGGATCTGCGTTGCGATCATGGTTCCGACGGCACTTCTTGCGGATATCATTCTTAAAGTCGGCGGATTCAAAAAATTCTGGCCAATGGCCTTCAGTTTCATGGCTTTATCTCTCGGAATAATGGCGGGTCCCGCAAACCTTTGGTTCGCCGGAGAAAGCTACTGGGACAATATAAGAGACTCCATGGGAGATCAGTATGCGGAGCAACTTGCCAAATTTATGCCCACTTGGATGCTCCCCGTGGGAACGATCCTCATTCTTTTAGGCGCACTTCTCGGAGCGATACTTGGAAGAAAAATGATGAACAAACACTTTAAGAAAGCCGGTATTGCATAATGTTTGGGCATGTAAAAGAAAAAGGCATACATTTTGACCCCAGAACCAAATTGCTTTTGATAGTGGTGATCGCCACTTTGGAATTAATGGATATAAATATATACTTTACCGTTGCCGTCGGTACCATTCCCTGCATTCTCTTTATATGTAACAGGCAATTTCTCGGAGCGGTAAAGTATTATGTTCTGTTTTTGCTGGCGGCTTTTGTTCACGTTCATCGCGTAGATATACAGCTTAACATGTTCCTTAATATGTTCGTGGTACTGTTGGGTGCATTGATACTGAAACTTTCTCCGGCTTTCGCCTGCGCGGATTATATTATAAAGTCCACGGGGGTAAGCGAGATGATATCGGCGTTCAGCAAGATGAAAGTAAGCCGCAATTTTTTGATTCCCTTATCCGTAATGTTCCGGTTTGCGCCAACTATTGCACAGGAGAGACATGCCATACATGACGCGGCTGCAATGAGAGGAATAATCATAACAAGAAAGAAATTCTGGGAGAATCCTTTAAGGGCATTTGAATACAGGATCGTTCCTCTAATGATCTCCATTGCGAACATAGGAGAGGATCTTTCGGCAGCCTCTCTTTCGAGAGGGCTTGATAATCCGGGGATTCACACAAACTATACAGATGTGAAATTTGCACGAAACGATTACATTGCCATGGCCTTGGCGACTATTTTTCTGACATCGGTCTATCTTCTTTCCACTTTTGCGGGATGAATATTCGACCGATAAAGGCAGGTGATTTTTATATATGATAGATTTTGAAAATGTTTCATTTGAATACGAGGACGGAACCGGGATAATCTCGGACCTGAATCTTAATATAAAAGACGGAGAAGTTATTCTTCTTTGCGGCGAATCGGGATGCGGCAAGTCGACTCTGATAAGAATGATCAACGGCCTTATCCCCAATTATTACAAGGGAAATCTTGAAGGCAGGGTTGTGGTTAACGGACTCAATACCAAAGAATCACAACTTCACGATCTGGCATTGCATGTAGCCAGCGTGTTCCAAAATCCCAAAACACAGTTTTACAACGTGGACTCCACGGAAGAAATGGTATTCAGCCTCGAAAACCGCGGCGTAAGTCGAGAGGAAATGGATGAGAGGCTTAAAAAGACGGTAAACAAGCTCCGAATGGACAATCTGGTCGGAAGAAACCTGTTTAAGATGTCCGGCGGTGAAAAGCAGAAGGTTGCCTGCGCCTGCGCAGACACTTCCGATGCGAGTATCATCGTGCTTGACGAGCCTTCTTCAAATCTTGATCTTCACACCATCAAAGAACTGGCTGAAATAATCAAAATATGGAAGTCTGAAGGAAAAACCGTTGTAATAGCGGAACACAGACTTTATTATGTGCTGCCCATAGCCGACAGAGTTCTTTATATGAGAGACGGACACATACAGTTGGAGTGTACCCCGAAAGAACTGGTGGCACTGGGAGAAGAAAAACTCCACGAAATGGGCCTTAGGAGCACCGATATCATGAATCTTTCGGTTAACGGTGTAGAAACGGACGAGAACGACAGGATAATTCTGGCAAATTTCCACTACACCTATCCGGGAAGACTCCAGGAGTCATTGACAGTCCCCGAGGTGCGTGTCGCTCGAAACTCCATCATAGGCATTGTAGGCGATAACGGCGCCGGAAAGAGCACCTTCGCCAGAGCCCTCTGCGGACTTGAAAGGCATGCCAGCGGAAGTATAGACAATAAGGGCGATATTCTGCCCAGAAGAAAGAGACTCAAAAAGACCTTTATGGTAATGCAGGACGTGGGACATCAGCTTTTCACCGATGAAGTTCATGAGGAAATGATCTTCAGCCTTGAAAAAGAAGATGAGACGTCTGAAGAGAAAGTCGACAAGATCCTCAAAGAATTGAATCTGTCGGATAAGGCAGAAAGACATCCTCATTCACTTTCCGGCGGAGAAAAACAAAGGGTCGCTATAGGAAGTGCGGTTATTTCCGAAAGAGAGATAATCGTTTTTGATGAGCCCACAAGCGGTCTTGACTACAGACATATGAAGGCGGTGGCCGGACTCATAAGAGATCTTAAGAAAAAAGGAAAAACAATCTTCATAGTGACTCACGATCCTGAACTGATAGCCGAATGCTGCGATGAAATGATCTATATGCAGGACGGTAAAGTGCTGGAGTACGGAAAACTTACGCAGGAAATGTATGACAGGTGGCTGTACAGAACGGGCACACTTAAAGAAAAGAGAATAATAATCGATGATCAGATGACGGCAATAAAACGGCTTTGGCAGCTTGCCAAGAAAGAACACGGCAGGCTCATTGTCTCCATCATCTGTGCCTGCATCGGTGTAATTGGAAATATCTTGCCTTATGTTGCGGCTGCAAAAGTTATAGAGAGCCTTATAAACGGTGTCAGGAATATAAACGATTACCTGTGGTGGTGCATTATGGGAGTTGCCGGCTTTACTATCAAAACCGTTTTTTACGGTGTCGGACTCGGACTCAGCCACAAGTCGGCTTTCAATACGCTTGCAGATATCAGAAAAGCCATGTTTGACAAACTTCCCAAGATGCCGCTTGGAACCATTATAGATACTTCCAGCGGAAAACTTAAACAGATCATCGTGGATGAAGTTGAGAGTATGGAGCGTCCTCTTGCCCATATGATACCGGAGATGACGGCTAACATTTTGGGTGCGATCACTGTATGGCTTTATTTAATGTGTGTTGATTGGAGGATGGGATTTGTAGCGCTCATCTCCGTTCCCGTGGGATTGCTTTTTGCAGCCACGGTTTTAATAGGATATGCCGGTGATTATGAAGGTTCGGTGCGGACCATACAGAAAATGAATAACTCGATAGTTGAGTATATACATGGAATAGAGGTTATCAAGGCATATAACCAGGGCGACAATTCATATGGCAAATTTAAAAACAGAGTAATGGCAACTGCAGAGTATTATTATGACTGGATGAAGAGAATTCAGTATAAGTGGTCGCTTACATATTCCGTTGCCCCGGCAACACTCGCCACCGTTCTTCCGATAGGCTGGCTGATGTATCGAAACGGATCGTTGGGTGCAGGAACCTTTATTACATCCATTATGCTTTCGATGTGCATTGTATCCCCCATAATACAGGCACTTGATTTTGCGGACACATTTACCAAAGTTAAAACCACTTTGGGAACAGTGGATGAGATCCTGAACGGAAATGAGCAAGTTCATAAGAACGATCCCGTTGATATCACTAACCACAACATCTCTTTAAAAGATGTTTCTTACTCATATCACAAAGGGACTCAGGTTCTTCATGATATAACCTTGAATATAAAAGAAAAAACAACAACCGCACTGGTGGGCCCTTCCGGCAGCGGAAAATCTACCATTGCCAAGCTTATTGCGGGTTTCTGGGATGTGGAAGACGGAGTCATAACAATGGATGGCAAAGATCTTAAAGATATTCCGTTGAAACAGTTATACGATCAGGTAGCTTACGTCTCTCAGGATATCTATCTGTTCAATGATACTGTCATGAACAACATCCGAATGGGAAAAATGTCAGCAACGGACGAAGAGGTAAAAGCCGTGGCTAAAGCTTCGGGATGCGAACAACTGATAGATAATTTATCAGACGGCTTTAATACTATGGTTGGACAGGGTGGAACACATTTGTCGGGTGGCGAGAGGCAACGAATCGCAATTGCCAGAGCCATGATAAAGGACGCACCCATTGTCATATTGGATGAAGCAACCGCGTACATCGATCCCGAAAATGAAGCGATCATCCAGAAAGCCATAGGTAATCTGATAAAGAACAAGACAGTCATCGTCATTGCACACAGGCTTTCCACTATCACCGATGCCGATCAGATAGTGGTTGTGGATAAAGGTACCGTGAAAGCGTCGGGGACCCACGATCAACTTCTGAAAAATGATGAGTTATATCAATCAATGTGGAATGCTCATATCGGAGCGGAAAAGGATGGTGCGGCATGATAGAGGCATTACGAAAGATCATACTGTTTTCGGGATCTGAGAGAAAAGAGATATATAAGTCCATTTTTGTCAGTTTCCTGAGAGCATGTTTTTCAACGATAAGGATAGGAGCAATATATTTCATAATAAAAGGACTGATCAATGACCGGACAGATACTGAGCCGGCATGGATGGCGTTTACACTTATGCTTGTAAGCATTCTCGGAACGGCAACGACCAGATATATATCCCTCCTCATGCAGACGCATGCCGGTTTCTTTATGAGTGCGAACAAAAGATTGGACATTGCTGACAAATTGAAGCGTGTTCCCATGGGATTCTTCAACAAAAACAGCACCGGTGAAATAACCGGAATCACAACAACTGTAATGGATACCGTGGAAAATCTTGGCGCGACAGTTCTTGTTTTGGTGCTTGGAGGCCTTATCAATACACTTGTTTTCTTCTCTATGATACCTTTTCTCGACAAGAGGATAGCCGTGGTGGTGTTTGCCGGAATAGTGGTCTATATGATCTTTACATCCATAATGGAACATGGCACTCGCATCATGGCACCCAGGCGGGAGAAGGGAAAGACTAAAATTGTCTCGGAAGTGCTTGAAAACCTTCAGGGCATGAGCGTGGTGAAATCATTTAACCTCGCTGGCAAAGGGGATATCAGACTCAGAAAAGCCATAGATGAATACAGAGACAGTAATATGAATCTGGAAAAAGTGTTTATACCTACAACAATAATCCAGAACATTGTTCTTGGTGGTTTCAAAATGGCCATTATTTTTCTTTCTGCCTATTTTTACCTTCAGGGAAGTATGGAACTTATCACGGCATTAATGCTTTCGGTCATAGCTTATCAGGTCTTTGCCGAGATAGAGCAGACTGACTCGGGACTCTCCATGCTTAGAGTGGTAACCGCTTCATTAAATCAGGTAGGGAAGGTCGATGACATTCCGAAGTTGGACATTGACGGAGAAGATTTCACCCCCCGCAATCAAGATATTGCGGTTCGCAATATATGTTTTTCGTACGATTCCAAGGAAATCCTTCATGATGTCTCGTTGGACATTCCTACCAATACCATGACTGCGTTTGTGGGTCCGTCGGGAGCCGGTAAAAGTACGCTGGCACTTCTGCTTTCAAGATTCTGGGATGTTAATTCGGGAAGTATATCCATCGGCGGCAAAAACATTAAGGAATATACATTGGATGCTCTGATGTCACAGATGAGCATTGTATTTCAAAATGTTTATCTGTTTGAAGATACGGTCGAAAACAATATCCGTTTCGGTTGCCCAAAGGCAAGTCGCGAAGATGTTATAAGGGCTGCTAAAATGGCATGCTGTCATGAATTTATAGAATCTCTTCCGTATGGATACGATACCGTGGTGGGAGAGGGAGGCGCAACTCTTTCGGGTGGTGAAAAGCAGAGAATTTCAATAGCAAGGGCAATTTTAAAAGATGCCCCCATTATCATTCTTGACGAGGCCACAGCAAATGTGGACCCTGAGAATGAGGATAAACTTAAGGCCGCTTTTGAGGCTTTGACGAGAAACAAGACCGTGATAATGATAGCTCACAGACTTGAGACGATCAAAAATGCAGACCAGATCGTTTTGATCAACAACGGCAGTGCTGAAACCGGAACTCATGAGCAGCTTTTAAGAGACAATCCGGTCTACGGCAGATTTATCCGTATGCGAGAGCAAGCCGCCGGCTGGAGTGTGTGAGGATCGGAACCGGTCCGCAAATAAACCGGGCAATATACAAAGATCGGTCAATTTGAAAGCATTTCTTGCCCCTCAAGAAACAGGATAAGCCCGGGAGACAGTCTTGCCGGGCCATAAACAGGACAGTTATTTCGAGAAGAGATAGCTGTCCTGTTTGCTTAAACAAAAGACGGCTTTTCGTAAAGACAATTTCGCCGATCAAATGGAAAATAATAACTAAATAATTAGAATGCTTGGTGCCTCAAGATATAATGGTACGGGATCTTAATACATCTCAAAGAGAGCGTAAGCTAATATAAGCTGAGTTCTGATTTCAAGAAGAGACAGGTCCATGACGTGTTTGGCTCAACTTTTCGCCGTGATCATGAAGGCGACTATCGTTGTACAGAGGCTGAAGTCAAGGCCATGATCAGAGATTCATCTGAAGAAACTCTGGATGAAAGAGTGCTCACCCGCAAACCGGATTTTGACCCGGATACGGTTAAGTCATACAGGATCCGTTATAATGCAAGACATGAGGGATCCGCATGGAGTAAACTGAATGATACGGACTTCCTTGTTCAGATCGGTGCCTTGAATGATGAGGGAGATACTTTAAAACCTACTGCAGCCGGTTTATTGATGTTCGGAACGGAATTGCGGATTACCAGAGAATATCCGGAGTATTTCCTTGATTATAGGGAACATATGGAACCGAATATACGCTGGACAGATCGGATATACTCATAGGAACCGGAATGGTCCGGAAATGTGTATGATTTCTTTAATCGTGTTTCCGCTAAGCTCGTGCTTGACCTTAAAAAGCCGTTTAAGCTTGTCAACCAGGTGCGTGTGGATGAAACACCTATGCATGATGCTGTCAGGGAGGCTCTTGTTAATTGCCTTGTCAATACGGATTTCTATCAGCCCTGGAGCGTGATCATAGAGAAATATCCTGATAAGATCACACTTGCTAATCCGGGAACGATCATAGCCGGTAAGGATCAGATGTTAAAAGGTGGTATTTTTCAGCCTAGAAACAAGGGGATGTTCAAGATGTTTAATCTTATAGGCTATGGAGAACATGCAGGCTCCGGTGTGCCGGACATCTTTCAGGCCTGGAAGGACGCTGGATTGAATGTGCCTATAGTCGAGGAAATATTTGGCGGCGGAAATCCTGATCGAACAATACTGACTCTGCCATTAGAATCTGCCAATCTGCCGATCCGACAATCGGCAGATTCGGCAGATATGAATGACAGACAGCTTCAAATACTGTCTGTTATGGAACTTAACAAAGAATACAGTGCTGCCGAAATTGCGGGTTTAGTCGGATTAAAAGGTTCAAGAACACGACAAATACTAAAGGGGCTTATAGAATCTAAAAAAATCGAAGCAAAAGGAAGTACCAGGGGAAAACGGTATGTGAGAAAATGCAATCAGTAGGTATTAAGCACGGCGTGACTTCGGGCTGGATAATTTGACTTAAGAAATTAAATGTTGACTTTACAAGTCTCCTCTAATAATGTGGGGGGTGGTTCACGCGCTTGTTATCTTCGATTA
The DNA here is from genome assembly GCA_024687305.1 of Lachnospiraceae bacterium. Lineage (GTDB taxonomy): Bacteria > Bacillota > Clostridia > Lachnospirales > Lachnospiraceae > UBA1258. Next base: position 20,009 of record JAILEQ010000158.1, read on the forward strand.
TGGGAATGAGAATATTGATCTTAAATAATTCTGAAGCATCTATAGTGATAAATCCATTGTTGTCAATTACAACTTTTTTTATGTTTTCCAAACCGTAGCCATGGTTCAAAGCATCTTTTTGTGGATGTGTTTTCATTGAAGAAGAATAAGTGTTTTCGGTATGTATTATGAATTTGTCGTTATTATTTGTTTCTATAGCTATTGAGAAGCAGCGGTTATCGGAATCTGTTTTACTGCATGCCTCAAGAGCATTATCAAGGATATTCCCCAGAACTACACATAGATCATAATCGTTTATTGGAATCCTGTTACAGTCAACATTGACGGAAGCTTTAAATGAGGTGTAATTCTTATTGAAAATGGGTTCATAATTGGTAAGAAATGAATCTATTACAAGGTTCCCGGTATTATACTTTGCATATACTGATTCGAGATCATTAATGGCTGAACCGAGATAATCCTGTAAACCTGAGATATCCCTATGGTTGACGTATTCATTAACGGAAAAGTAGTGATTCTTTACATCGTGTATCAGCCTTCGGCTTTGGCGGTAAGATTCACTTAATTGGTCATATTTTTTCTTCTGAAAGCGCAACAAATCTTCCATTTGAGAAGTCTTAAACATAAGATCGACATTGGACTGGATCTTTCTGGTCAGAATAAAGTTTATAATA
>JAILEQ010000174.1 GCA_024687305.1 Lachnospiraceae bacterium
ATAGTAACGGTCATCAAGACCTCAAAAAACATTCATATTCATATGGGAGGTATATGTATGAAGAAGAAACTTTTGGCTATTCTTCTTGTTGCGGCAATGATCCTCGCTACACTCGCAGGCTGCGGCAAGAAAGACGGTACAACCACAACTTCTACAGATAAGAAGGGTGGCGCTGCCGCAACAGAGGATCTTACATTTAACATTACGGTTTGGGTTCCCGAACTTGCGGTTGAACTTACCAAGAAGCAGATCGAAGACTTCAATAATACCAACACAGACGGTATTAAGTTTATCCCCACTATCGAAGCGGTTTCGGAAGCAGACAGTGCAACAACAATGATTACTGACGTTGAGTCGGGTGCAGACATTTTCTTCTTTGCACAGGATCAGGCAGTAAGACTTATTCAGTCAGGCGCTTTATCAAAGCTTGGTGTTCAGGCAGCTGAGAGCGTAAGCGCAGCAAATGCATCGGGCGTTGTTGCAGCTTGTAAGCTTGGCGACGATATGTACGCATATCCTCTTACCGCCGACAACGGTTATTTCATGTACTATGACAAGTCAGTCATTCCCGAGTCCGATATCGACTCCATGGAAGCTCTTATCGCTGACTGTGAAAAAGCAGGAAAGACATTCTGCATGGAAACAGATACCTCAGCATGGTATCTTGCAGGTTTCTTCTTCGGAACAGGCTGTGTATCCGAATGGGCTCCCGACTTAAGCTCCATCAACGATACCTTCAATTCCGACAAGGGACTTATCGCTGCAAAGGGTATCTACAAACTTCAGACATCCCCCGCACACGTAAGCTCTTCATCGGGTACCGCTTTTGACGATGCAGTTCCCGCAGCTATCGTTGTCAGCGGAACATGGGATTACAACAATGTAGAAGCAATCCTTGGCGACAACATGGGAGTCGCAGATCTTCCTTCATTCGAAGTTGACGGACAGAGCTATCACATCGGTTCTTTCAACGGATGTAAATTACTTGGCGTTAAGCCCCAGACAGACGCAGCAAGAGGAGCAGCTTTACATAAACTTGCTCAGTATCTTGTAAGCGAAGACGCTCAGCTTGAGAGATTTAAAGAACTTGCTTGGGGTCCCGCAAACACCAATGCTCAGGCTTCTAACGAAGTTCAGGCAAACCCCGGTTTGGCAGCTTTGATCGCACAGGCTCCTTACTCCATTCCTCAGGGAACCATCCACGGTTCATGGTGGGATATAGGTAAGGTTATCGCAACCGATATCGGCGAATCCGACGGTTCCGACGCAGGCCTTAAGGCAGCACTTCAGAAGTACGAAGACACCATCGCTGCACTCTTTAACATGACAACAGATGAAAAAGAAGCATTCAGCGTTATCGGTTCTATCGCAGGTGACGGCTGGTCGATCGATATTCCTATGACACGTTCCGCAGAGGTTGGTAACTTCTGGTATACAGATGCCATCAAACTTACCGCAGGCGAAGAGTTCAAGGTTCGTCAGGGTGGTTCATGGGATGTTAACTACGGCGCAGACGGAACAATCAACGGACCCAACGTAGTAGTTGAAGAAGACGGATATTACTTCATTAAGTTATCGGTTAACGATGACGGTTCCGAAGGTATCATCACTCTTGAAAAGAACAGTTACGCAAGCGGCTGGACAGTTATCGGTACCGTATCGGGCACCAACTGGGATACAGATTTTGAAATGGCAGTTCAGGATGACGGAACAACCTTCAAGTCTGTTGACAAGTTCGATATGACCGCTGGTACTGAGTTCAAGGTTCGTCAGGGTCACAACTGGGATGTAAGCTACGGCAACGGAGCAGAAAACTATGTGGTTGACGCAGACGGTTCATATACTGTAGTATTTGATTCAACAACAGGTACTGTTACGCTCGAATAATTACGGGTGATTTTTATCGGGTTGGGACCGTTGTGGTTCCAACCCGTATTTTCGCTTAAGAGATGATCTCTACGGAATTTTTTAAGCGAAACTGTTTCACAGGGTGAAATAATACGGTTTGGGAGGGTTACAAATGAAAAGCGGCTTCTTTAATTCTTTAAAGAACGAACTTAAGGACCTTGGAACGTCCTTTATCCGTGGCAATTGGAAAACCAAACTTTCCTTTGTTGTTATGGGTGCCGGCAATCTGTTATATAAACAGATTGTGCGCGGACTTACATTCCTCGGATTTGAGGTTCTTTTCTTTATCTATCTGTTTAACGGACTCGGCGGTGAGAGCGGCATGTACTGGATATCGATGCTGCCGTCACTTGGTAAGACCGGACCCGGCGAAGTATACGATGCTTTCTACGATCAATACGTATACGCTTACAACGACAATTCATTCCAGATACTTTTATACGGAGTTTTGACGATCTTTTTGATCATCGCTTTTATAGGAGCATGGCGCTTAAACATTAAGCAGGCCTACGGAAATCAGCTTTTGAGCGAGCGCGGCAAAAAGATCAATAAATTTAAAGATGACGCCAAATCTTTGGTAGACGAAAGCTTCTACAAGACGCTTCTTGCACTTCCTTTGACAGGTATCATCGTATTCATGGTGCTGCCCATAGCTTTCATGTTCCTTGTTGCGTTTACCAACTACGACGGAACTCACGACGGATATGTTACGAATCTGTTCCACTGGGTCGGCTTCCAAAACATAAAAGCACTGTTTTCTTTCGGCGGAAATACCTCGTACGGAAAAGTCTTTATAGGAATACTCGGATGGACGGTCATCTGGGCATTCTTCGCAACGTTCTCAAACTACATTCTGGGAATCCTTGTTGCTATAATGATCAACAGAAAATCGATCAAATTCAAGAAGATGTGGCGTACGATCTTCGTACTTACCATAGCGATCCCTCAGTTCATCTCACTTTTGTATGTTTCAAAAATGTTTGATAAATCGGGACTGGTGAACGGACTGTTGTTGAAACTGGGCTGGATATCCACTGCTTACGATTTCTGGGGACATCCTTTCTCGGCAAGATTATTGGTAATACTGATCAACATCTGGATAGGTATTCCTTACCTTATGCTGATCGCAACGGGTATACTTCTCAACATTCCCGAAGACCTTTATGAAGCAGCCAAGATCGACGGAGCCAATCCCATTCAGCAGTTCAGACACATCACGATGCCGTACATGCTCTTTGTTACCGGCCCTTACCTCCTTACGAGCTTTACCGGAAACATGAGTAACTTTAACGTTATCTTCCTTCTTTCGGGAGGCGGTCCCACCAACTCTGCGGCAAGTTCCGCGGCCGGAAGCGTAGGTTATACAGACCTTTTGGTAACGTGGCTGTTTAAGATGACAACGGGCGCCGAATCGCAGTATTATATGGCTTCCGTTATCGGTATCGTTATCTTTGTTGTGGTATCGACAGTTACACTTATCGTTTACAACGTGTTACCGTCTATCAAGAATGAGGAGGACATGCGATGAGTAATACAACGAAAAATTCCGGACTCGGAATGACGGCCAAAAGAAAACTCGCCGATGCGGTGATATATATCGTTCTTATCCTTATGAGCATCATCTGGCTTACGCCTTTTGTATGCATAGTGCTTCAGTCGTTCAGAGTTGAGAGCACGTGGCAGGTCGGATATGTTGTTCCCAAAGTCTGGGGGCTTGATAATTACAAAAACATCTTAAATACCGATTTTGTTAAATGGTATTCGAACACCTTCATAATGGCAGTGGTCGTATCGGTGGTTCAGACGATCATAGTTTTATGTATGAGTTATACGCTTTCGAGATTCCGTTTTAAACTTCGTAAGCCTTTGATGAAGTTCATGCTCGTTCTGGGTCTTTTCCCCGGCATGCTCACAATGATCATCCTTTACAGAGTTTTAAAGGACTTGGGTCTTACGATGGAAAATGCCGTACCCGGTTTGATACTCGTTTACGTTGCATCTTCCGGTATGGGATATTACATCTCTAAGGGCTTTTTCGATACCATCCCGATCTCGCTTGACGAGGCGGCAAGAGTAGACGGTGCGAACCGTTTGCAGGTTCTCGTTACGATGATAGCACCGCTTTCAAAATCGATAATCATTTACACGTTGCTTAACGGATTTATGGGTCCCTGGGCAGACTTCATATTCGCAAAGTACATTTCCTTTAACACTTCTGCGGGAATGAACGTAGCCGTCGGACTCAATTCATGGCTCTCTAAAGACATGATCGCCACCAGATATACGATGTTTTGTGCGGGCGGTGTCCTGGTAGCCATTCCCGTAACGGTACTGTTCATGATGTTCCAGAAACACTACGTTGCCGGTGTTACCAACGGATCGGTTAAGGGTTAACAATTTGACTTTAAACGCACAAGAGGCAGGAATTATTCCTGCCTCTTGTTTTATAATACTGTTATTCTTTGGCACAAAACGGCGATTCGTAGAGTTTAGCGTGCACGAAGTGGTTGTATGAACGGCAGCCGCCCGCACAGTATTCGCCGACAGCACACTCGGCACATTTGCCGGTTAAAAGCTCCTTTGAGAACTTTCGGTTGTAAGAAAACGCGTCGGGATCTTCCCAGATGCTTCTAAGTGAGCGCTCGCGAAGATTGCCTTCGTTGAACTTCTCGTCGTACAGCGACTCGCAGCCTCTGACGTTACCGACACTGTCTATGCCGATTGCCGACAGCCCGGCGCTGCAGCCTTTGAAATAAGCTCTGCCGCTTAAGTTGCCTCGAAGCGAGCCCTCATCTTTCGTAAAGTAGCCGATATTGTCGGCGATACCGATCGCGAAAGGATAGCGTCCGGCATTTTCTCTCACAAATCTTATGACTTCCGCAAAATCAAATCTGTAATCAATACCGCTCTTTGCCGCGTTGCCCATGGGAGAGCATGCCTGAAGCTGCCACGCAAAGATGTCATATTGCCTTAAAAGGCTCAGCATATCGTAAAGATATTGCGAATTCTCCGCGTTAAGAGTCGTTATTATGCTGGTGGAGATTTTATTGGCCGTAAGCACTTTTAGAGCGCCTATTATACGGTCGTAGCTTCCGCTCTGACGGTATTTGTCGTGAACTTCCTTCGGACCGTCCAAAGAAAGGGAGATCGATTCGATGCCGACCTTTTTCAGATCGTCGATTATCTCATCGGTAAAAAGAAACCCGTTGGTGATGATATTTACATTTATCCCGTTGCAGGTGAGTCTTTTTACGATATCCTGCCAGGCGCATTTTAAAAAGACCTCGCCGCCGATCATTGAAACTCTTTGACATCCGAGGTCTTTTAATTCATCGGCCACGCGAAGACATTCTTCCAAAGAAAGTTCGTTTTCTCTGGCTTTGCCCGCTCTTGAACCGCAGTATTTACATGAAAAACAGCATGCGAGAGTGATCTCCCACACGCATTGGGTCAGATCGTAGCTCATGCTTTCATGCTCTCCGCAGGAAACGGTTTGCCGCAGTCGGTACAGAACTTGTTGGAGCGTTTGTTCTTTGCACCGCATTCCGGACAGTATTTATACAATTTATGGGCTTCTTCATTGGCCTTTTGCATTTGTTCCATCATATTCATGCCGATGAACCCGTCCTGAGCACTCATCTGATTGGGGCCTGCGTAAACAAAGCCTATGGGTGTGTTATTCTGAACCGGTCCGGCATATACAGCCATCATCTGCGACATGGGGATCTGCGCCTCACGAGGTCCCGCGTAGGCCATAAGCATTGAATTGGGGTCCTTGTCTCCCGATGCTCTTTCGGGGTACTTGGGCGATTCTTCGTCAAAAATCTTATCATCGTTGTCGTTCATGTGTAACCTCCGTGAAAAAAGATTTTTCTTGAACCCAATATACCGATCACATTATATCATATATCAGTGCCGTAAAAAAACAGGCGAAAGATGCGGTTTCTTTGTGCAGGTGGTATGGCTGTACGCTTTACGTCAGCATATAGGGTATGGTAATATGAAGTTTATAAAAAAACGATCAAAGACAACGTCTGAGGCACACAGGCTGACAGCAGTACATGGGAGGAATTATGGCACAAAGAAAAGATAACGTATCAAAAGGCGTGATCGTAAGCATTGTTATCCTTATTCCGATAATGCTGTTACTTTCTGTTTTTATCCTGGTTCCGAGGATCGCTTATCTTAAAGAAAAGGGTATCATAAAAGAGAATCGGTATTCGCTAAGGGACATAGAGCGCATTTCCGAGAGTACCCTTAATGAGGTGGATGAGTACTATAATGTATCAGGCGCTAAAGGGTACGAAGTTAAAGATTCTGCCCATGAGGAATTGATCGGAGTCAGATTTTACATATTTAAAAGTTCGGCTAAAGCAAAGAGAGCATTTAAAAAAGTAAAGAGAGATAAGGATTACGACGTGCTGGAATCGGACAAAGTTCATCTTACCGCCGAAGTCAGAGGAGTTTGCGATGCAAGCATCACGGATTATTGGTATTTGGCGAAAAATATCTTAATACTGGACGAAGCTGTTTTCGGTGACGGGCCTGTGACAATCGAAGAAGGAGATATTCAGGCTGAGTATAACCGGAAAGAGGGAAGCAGACTTGAAAGAGCAAGCAAATTGATAAACGAACTGTTTATGGAATGATCCGGGCTTATCAAAGCTACGTTTTTGCCCGACAAAGACAGCTCATCCTATTATTATCTTTTGATTTCACAGGAGTTTTTGACATATGAGAATATTGGTGACCAACGATGACGGTATATATGCCGGCGGGCTGGAGAGGCTTGCGCGCACGGCTCTAAAGTTCGGTGAAGTATGGGTGGTAGCACCGGAAAAAGAAAGAAGCGCAGCAAGCCACAGTGTTACATTAAGGCATCCGATCGACATATATCCGGTAAAAGACTTTCCCGTAGAAGGTGTA
>JAILEQ010000007.1 GCA_024687305.1 Lachnospiraceae bacterium
GATACGGCCGGATTCGAAAAGGATTCTTTCTACCAGTATAAAGCTGAGTGGACCGACTTTAAGAAAGATCCGATGGTCCATGTGCTTCCTTATTGGGATTTTAACGAAGGGCAGATCATAGATGTGTGCGTCTATTCAAACGCACCAAAAGTTGCGCTTTTCTTAAATGATGGACTCATAGGGGAAAAAGCGATCGATCACAACGGTCCCGAGCTTAAGGCGGTGTTCACTCTTCCTTATAAAAAAGGATCGATCAAAGCCGTCGCTTACGATGAAAACGGAAAAGAGGCAGCGACCGATATTAAAGAAACTTTCGGCGATCCGAAGAAAATAGTTCTTAAGGCCGATAAATCGATACTTAAAGCCGATACGGAAGACCTCATCTTTGTTGAGATAAGTGCGGTGGATAAAGACGGGAAAACAGTTGAAAATGCAAGAAACCGAATAAACCTTTCCGTAACGGGCGCCGGAAGACTGGTCGGTGTCGATAACGGAGATTCTACCGATTACGAACAATATAAAGGAACTTCAAGAAAGCTGTTCTCGGGAAAACTCATAGCGATAATAGCGTCCGATTCAACGACCGGAACTATTGAAATAAAGGCCGGATCTCCGGGGCTTGAAGGTGATAGCATTACATTAAATGCGGTTTCGGCGGACGTGATCAAAGGTGCTTCTTTCATGGACGCCAACTACGAATCGGAAGCAAAAACCGACATTCCGATAAGAAAGATAGAACTTATCAATCAAAACACCAACATGCTTACTGCCGAGTGTCCGTCGGTAACGCTTTCTTATAAGGTATATCCCGAAAATGCCACTTTCGACGACATTTCGGTAAGCGCTCTTACGATAGACGCCGTTGAAGCCAACTTTGCAAAGGCTTTAATAGACAAAGAAAACAAAACCATTACCGTGACCGGCTTGGGTGACGGAGATTTCAGACTGACTGTAAAAGCCGGAAACGGTTCGGGTCTTTCCGAGATCATTTCGTTGCTTGAGTTTAACGTAAGCGGCATGGGAAGCGTTACTCTTGATCCTTACGAATTTGTACCGGGCATACAATACGCATACTGTTCCGAAGAAAAAGCGGAAGTGTCTTTTGAAGGCGGAGTATTCATCCCTGCCTATGAAAAGTCGTATATAACATATGAAAATGTTGATTTCGGTGAGATAGGTTCGGATGAGATATCGGTTCCGATCTTCATATTTGAAAACGATCTTCCTCTTTCAATATATGAAGGAACGCCCGAAAACGGAGAGTGTCTCGGAAGTTTTACGTACAAAGCGATATCGAACTACAACCATTATCAGGCAAATACTTTTAAACTATCAAGACGCATCAAAGGCATAAAACCGGTGTCGTTTGTTTTCGAGACCACTAACAGGATCTCTCTTAAGGGCTTCTCTTTCAAAAAGTACGGAAAAGCTTACGAAACGAATCTGGCCGTTAACAACAACTTTATAACCGGCGACACATATACCGTGACAGGCGATTCGATCGAGCATATCGGAAACAACGTTTGCATAGAATTTGACGATATGGACTTTAGTGACGGAATATCTGCGATAACGGTTTGCGGGCGATCGAACAATTCGCTCACTTCGATGCATATTCTTTTTACCGATGAGTCGGGTCAGAAAAACCGGCTTGCCGAAATTGAGTACTCAGAGGAGTACGGAGAATACCGCATTCCTTTACAATCACCGGTATTTAATGGTAAAGTTAGTTTTGTGTTCCTCCCCGGAACGGATTTTGATTTCAAATGGTTCAGATTCGAGAAATAGAAAGAGATTTTGTAATGAAGAAATTGTTTTGTGTGATCATTTTTCTGTTGGCGCCGATTTTTCTTTTTACCGCTATGTCACTTGATCTTAAGGCAGACGGGGACGAAGAAAACCTTACCGTAAGAGTCCTTTACGATCTGGGCGGAGGTTTTTTTGAGGAGGATGTCAAGGAGATCACAGAGTATACTTTCGGAGACGAGATGCCCGTGATTCCCGATCCTTCGCTTCCCGGATATACATTTGACGGATGGTACGCTAACAGAATAGCGACGGAGCAGATCAAAGATCTTAACGATCTTTTGGTGCTCTATCCCGAAGATGATGAACCCTACGTAAGACTTTATGCAAGGTGGACGAAGATCGAACTTGAAGTTCCGCAGCTTTACAGAATAAAGAATCTTCTTAAAGGTGTGCTGACCGTAAGTTTTCTTCCTCCCGAAACGGATCTCGGTGCTGACGGATATGAGCTTTTGTATGCTTACGACATCAACTTTGAAAACAGACCTAAGGTCATCGATCTTAAAACGATCAATACCGCTGCATTTTTAAAAAACAAGATCGGAGAGCGTACATATTATATGAAAGCACGTTCATACAGGATCGATTCGACAGGTGAGAGATATTATTCCGATTACGGCCGTTCAAGATCGATCTATCTTGCAAACGGTGCGGATGAGGTAGAGCCGTCTCCCGACAGCGGAACCATCAAATCTGCAAGGATCGAGGGCGGATCGGTGGTAGTGACGGCAGAGATTCCCGAAAGGATCGCAGGTTACGACGATTTCTATTACCTTGTAAAACTCGATCCCATGACAAATGCCGTTATCGGAGCGCTTTCTTCATTTGAAAAAGATGAAGACATCGTGACATCTTTCTCGGTATCGGGCAACCTCATGGCGAAGTTTGCTTTGGCGGTAAAAGAGACCGAGAGCACTTATTACGTAATGTCTCCCGCAACATTTATAGACAATCCCGAAGCACTTGCTTCGTACACCGCACCTTACCCGACTCCCGCTTCTAAGAAGGGACGGCAGGGAACATACGATACGGGAATAGGCGACAAGCATTACTTCCACAATCTGTATCTGGAAGAGCTAATCGGAACGGCCGGATCGCACGATGTAGCTTACAACTATAACGGAAAGACTTACTACTTCTACAATCCGACGCATCATATCGATTACAACTCCGACATAATGGCGGCGAACGCAAACGGCGGAACCGTTACCATGCAGGTAATGATAAGATGGGGTGGCAATTCGACCGATATGATCACTCCTACCGGCAGGACGCCGGGTTACAACTTCTATGCGTTTAACATGGAAGAGCCCGCAGCCAGAGAAAAGGTGGAAGCTGCGTTCATGTTCTTAACCGAATATTGGAGCAAGAGCAACCGCCATGTCGACAACTGGATACTCGGTAACGAGGTAAATACTTTCCTTAACACGACCGGTCGCTGGTATTGGGCGGGCAACATCTCAAGAGATGCGTTCATGACCAACTACTCAAACACTTTCCGCTGTCTGTACTATGCTGCAAAGAGTCATTACGCAAACTGCAGAGTATTTACATGTACGGACCATACCTGGAACGATCGTGACAGAGACTGGGGAACAAGAGGATTCATAACGGCACTCGACAGTTACTTAAATGAGATGAATCCGAACATCAAATGGAACCTTGCAAACCACGCATACACCGCGGTGCTTACCAACGCCGATCCCTGGAACGACGGAAAGGTACGTATCTACAGCGTTGCTCACGGAATAGGAGCAAGCTTCGTGTCTCCTTATAACCTTGAAGTGCTTACAAATTACTGTGCTTCAAACTTCGGAAGCGATTGCAGGATCATCCTTTCGGAGGTCGGATTCTCATCAACAAACGGTGTAAATCCTACTCTTAACGGAGGACGACAGGCAGGTGCCGACGTACAGGCAGCCGCCACGGCATATCTTTTCTTCAAAGCACAGTTTACGGGAAACATAGACGCATGTATCTTCCACACCGGAGATGAGGGCGAACCCGGAAAGAACTTCGGAATTCTCGGAAAACCCGCCGGCGATGTTTACAGATATATGGATACTCCTTCATATGCGGAGCATTGTAACGGCTATCTGGGACTCATCGACGGAGCCACCAGCTGGGAACAGATCATCCCGGGATTTAACGGAGCAACACTGCGAAGCATGCCTTCAAGATAGTATAAAGAAACCGCAAGGGACAGGCTAATGCCTGTCCCTTTTATTTGCATGGCTAATTCGGGATTTAAGCCGTATTCTAAAAACTACTTAACAGGAAATATATGGAAAATGAAAGAAAGATAGTGTTATAAAAACCAGAACATGATATAATACATAAAGAAAACTGCAGAGTCAATGGCGGGGTACATATGATCAGTTTAAAAAATTTCGAAAAGAAATATGGGAACAGAAGCATCATTAAGAGTGAGGATGTACAGTTTGAAAGTGGTAAGATATCTTTCTTAATGGCTCCAAACGGAGCAGGTAAAACGACGCTTATAAAGTGTATTACCGCTCTTGAAGAGTATGACGGGGAGATACTTATAAATGATAAAAAGAACACTGATGCTTTGGGAGAATGTTTGGCCATTTGGGACGATTGTCCGTTTTACAATTCTCTTTCAGGCTTAAAGAATCTGCTCATTTTGTCTGAAGGAAAGATGGAGAAGGCGGATATAAAGGAGGTCGCACTCACTTATATTGACGAGGAACTTCTTAAAAGACGTGTGAGAACTTATTCATATGGGCAGAAAAAGAAACTTGCTCTTGCTTTGGCAAAAATACTTGATCCCGAAGTACTTATTATGGATGAGATCTCAAACGGTCTTGATTATGATACTATGCTGGAACTTCAACAGAGACTTAAATTGTTGTCGAAGGGACGTACGATCATACTTACCGGTCATCAATTTGCTTTTTACGAAAAGCTGTACGACGATCTGTTTCTTATAAAAGAAGGTAAGCTTTTAAAGGCAGAAATTGCAGATAAGAAATCGCTTGAGGAGGTCTATTGTGAAGAACTCCATTAATGCCGATTTAAAAACCTGGGTTTATTCCGGTCGGGTATTGATCATGCTCTTACTGTTTATATTTGTTTTTGCTTTATCCGTCAGAGGTTCATACTCAAGTTTTGTGCTGGGTAATAAGTTTTTCTTGGGAGAAGAAAGACAATCGGCTAAAGAGGACTGTTATGACGAATATATTATGACATTGAC
>JAILEQ010000054.1 GCA_024687305.1 Lachnospiraceae bacterium
ATAGGTCGTATCCGTACTTTGCTCAAATACACGTCTTATGATGTAGAGCTTTCTGTCGAATGCGATGTCATCGGTTATATCTTCGGGACGTTTGATGAATCCCTGATAGATCACGGGCATGCTTTCAAGAGCCTTGCTTCCCAGCACAGAAGGATTGATCTTTACCTTTCTCCAGCCAAGGAATGTAAGCCCTTCTTTTCTGACGATGACTTCAAACATCTTCATCGCCTGGCTTCTTTTTAGTTCGTTCTGCGGGAAGAAGAACATACCTACGCCGTATTCACGTGCGTTTCCGATCTCGATGCCTTCTGCTTTGCAAAGCTTCTTAAATAACTTATGAGGAATCTGAGTAAGAATGCCGACACCGTCACCTGTCTTTCCTTCAGCGTCTTTACCTGCTCTGTGCTCTAAGTTTTCAACTATGCTTAAAGCATCATCCACTATCGAATGAGCGGCTTTTCCTTTGATGTTTACGACTGCGCCTATACCGCAGTTATCATGTTCAAATTCGCTTCTGTATAAGCCTTTATTTTCACTTTCCATGACTTTACCCTTCTTTGACGGTTTTTTCTTTGTACTCTATTGCTGCTTTTATAAAGCCTCTGAATAACGGATGAACCTTATCGGGTCGTGACTTGAATTCCGGATGTGCCTGTGTTGCAACAAAGAACGGATGTGTAGGTAACTCAAGCATCTCGACGATCCTCTTATCGGGAGACATTCCCGAAAATACAAGACCCGCCTTCGTAAGGATCTCTCTGTATTCATTGTTTACTTCGTATCTGTGTCTGTGTCTTTCTGTTATGTGTTCTTCGCCGTATAAACTCCTTGCAATGGTGTTATCCGTAAGATCACAGGGATATGAACCAAGTCTTAACGTTCCGCCCACATCCTCAAGACCTTCTTTGTCGGGCATTATGTGGATAACGGGGTATTTTGCGTTTTCATCAAACTCGGTGCTTGTTGCGCCTTCAAGTCCGGCTACGTTTCTTGCATATTCTATAAGTGAAAGCTGCATTCCGAGGCATATGCCAAGGAAAGGCTTCTTCTTTTCTCTCGCATATCCGATTGCTGTTATCATTCCCTCTATGCCTCTTGTTCCGAAACCTCCGGGAACGATCAGCGCGTCGCTGTCTTTTAGTTTATTTTCTACGTTTTCCTTGGTGATTTCCTCGGAATCGATCCAGTTTATATTGACCTTTGCCCTGTTGGATATGCCGCCGTGCTTAAGTGCTTCCACAACGCTTAGGTAAGCATCGTGCAAAGAAACATATTTGCCTACCAAGGATACCGTAACTTCCTTATCGGGATGATGGAGGTTATCAAGCATCTGTTCCCATTCCTTTAAGTCAGGCTCGGGACATGCAATGTTTAGGCTGTCACATACCGCTTTCGCAAAGTTTTCTTTCTCCAACATTATCGGAACTTCATACAGAAATTCCGCATCAAGATTTTCGAGCACATGCTCTTTTTTTACATTACAGAAAAGCGCCAACTTTTCTTTTAAATGTTCGTCTAGCGGGTAATCGGAACGACATACCAAAATGTTCGGCCATATACCCATACTCTGTAAGTTCTTCGCAGACATCTGCGCAGGTTTTGTTTTAAGTTCGCCCGAAGCCTTAAGGTAAGGAATGAGGGTAACCTGAATAACTATCGCATTTTCTCTTCCGACATCTGCCTGAAACTGTCTTATCGCTTCAAGAAAAGGTTGGCTTTCGATATCTCCCGCCGTTCCTCCGATCTCGATTATCGCTACGGTGTCAACACCGTCAACGTCTTCCGTAACAAACCGGGACTTTATCTCGTTTGTGATGTGAGGAATGACCTGTACCGTTCCTCCGCCGTAATCACCGTGGCGTTCCTTGTTGATGACCGCCCCGTATATCTTTCCGGTAGTTACGTTTGAATTTTTGTTGAGGCTTTCGTTTATGAATCTTTCGTAATGGCCAAGATCGAGATCCGTCTCGGTACCGTCATCCGTTACGAACACTTCTCCGTGCTGTATGGGATTCATTGTTCCCGGATCGATGTTTATGTAAGGGTCGAATTTCTTCATCACGACTCTGTAACCTCTTGCCTTCAAAAGCCGCCCAAGAGATGCTCCCGTTATTCCTTTTCCGAGTCCCGATACAACTCCGCCCGTTACAAATACGTACTTAACCATTTAAGCCTCCAAAACCTTTGCTAAATCCTTTTTATATAACACAAGCGTATAAAGGCATCACGCCTTTATACGCAAATAGATTTCCCGGGGAAATAAATTCCCCGTGAAATCTTTGCCCTTTCGTTATTCAACATCCTGTAATGCGTCGAAATCTTCCTCGCCGGTTCTGATCTTGACAACCTTATCAACGTTGTAAACAAAGATCTTGCCGTCTCCGATATGTCCCGTATACAGTGTCTTCTTGGCAACGTCTATTACCTTCTGTACAGGTATCTCGCTTACGACAACCTCAACCTTAACTTTAGGAAGCAATGTCGCATCGACTTCGACACCTCTGTACATCTCGCCGGCGCCCTTCTGGATACCGCAGCCCATTACCTGAGTTACTGTCATACCGGTTACGCCCAGCTCGTTCATCGCCTTTCTCAAAGCATCGTACTTTGTAAGTTTTGCGATAATGACAACCTTGTGAATTCCCGTATCGATATCGGGTGCAACATATGTGCTGACCGATTTCTCGCGAACAAACTCGCTTGCCTTGTCGTAATCCGAAACACCGAGGTTTGTGTTTTCGTTTACGGTCATCGTCATTGTGTTTGAAATGTCCATGATCGCAAATCCCGAATATGCGGAAGTCAGACCGTGCTCGGTCACATCAAGACCTGTGATCTCTTCTTCTTCTGTAACACGAAGACCGAAGATCGCTTTGATTATTAAGAATGCTATCGTTATAGTAACTACAGTCCATCCGGCTACAGCCGCAAAACCTGTGAGCTGAAGTCCCAACTGTTCGAAACCGCCGCCATAGAAGAGGCCTTCTTTAATACCGGCGGTCTCAAAAGCGGGTGATGAGGATGTAGCAAAGAGACCTACTGCGATGGTTCCCCAGATGCCGTTTAAGCAATGAACCGCAACGGCACCTACAGGGTCATCAACATGGAGTTTATAATCGAGGAACCATACGCCGAATACAACGAGCAAACCTGCTACCAAACCGATTATTGCTGCGCCGAGAGCATCGGTTACATCACAGGGAGCGGTGATCGCTACAAGTCCTGCAAGTGATGCGTTAAGGCACATTGAGATATCAGGTTTTCCGTATTTAACCCAGGTAAGGATCATACAAGCTACGGTTGCTACAGCGGGAGCGACGGTAGTGGTAAGGAAGATACTTCCAAGCTCTGCTACGTTTGTAGCTGCTGCGCCGTTGAATCCGTACCATCCAAACCAGAGGATGAATACGCCGAGTGCGCCGACCGTTAAGTTGTGACCGGGGAAAGCGTTTACTTTAACAACTTTGCCTTTTTCGTCACGTTCGAACTTACCGATACGGGGTCCGAGTAATGCTGCACCGATCAAAGCTGCGATACCGCCTACCATATGGATCGCGGTAGATCCTGCGTAATCGTGGAAACCAATCTGTGCAAGCCAGCCGCCGCCCCAGATCCAGTGAGCTTCGATGGGATAGATCAAAGCTGAAATAACAGCCGAGTAAATACAATAACTGATGAATCGTGTTCTTTCTGCCATGGCACCGGAAACGATCGTTGCCGTTGTGGCACAGAATACTAGGTTAAATACAAATGATGACCAGTCAAATGATTCATAAGAAGTAAAGATATCAAATCCGGGTTTTCCGATGAATCCGATAAGGTCCTCACCGAGCAGCAAACCTGCACCGATGATAACGAAAACGACGGTACCTATACAAAAGTCCATCAGGTTCTTCATGATGATGTTACCGGTGTTCTTAGCTCTGGTAAAACCTGCTTCAACCATTGCAAATCCTGCCTGCATCCAGAACACCAATGCCGCACCGATCAAAAACCATACTCCAAACACTTCCGTGTCTATGCTTTGTAATAATTCACTCATTTTTTCAGTTCCTTTCGTATTTAGATTTTCGGATTTCATATTATTGAAATCCGAAATTGTATGCGGTCGGCAAATGTCTGTTTTCGTAAACGAAACAGCCGCTTGCCTCGTCGCTTACAAAAATTGGCGCGTGAGTTATAAGATCACGCGCCTTTGCGTTTTAAACGTAGAATAATATTTTGCTGTATGTAGGATAAGGAAGATAAGAATCGGGAATGTACTGCTCGATGTAGTCTGCGTACTTTCTGACCTCTTCCATATCACTCAATACGGGATCGTGATAGAACTTAGCTTTCTTAAGTTCATCAGAGATCTTCTCTGCCTTTGCGATATCTTCTTCGAGTTTGAGCACCGCTGCCGCGAGTGATTCATACTTGGAAGCTATCGTCTTAAGCATATTCTCTTCAGCCGTAACCGGGATCTCCTTGGATACCGTCTTCTTTCTGACGATATGTTCTGCGGTGTCATCCATATACTTTGTAACCGCCGACATAAAGTCGTGATACATCATATCCTTAAGAGTGCAAGCCTCGATGTGGATCGTCTTTGTATAATTCTCAAGAAGGATCTCATAACGTGACTCGATCTCGGTTTCACTGTAAATACCATGCTTGATGAAAAGCTCTTTGTTGCTCTTATCAAGAAGTCTGGGAAGAACATCGGGAGTGGACTTAAGATTGTAAAGACCTCTCTTCTTTGCTTCCTTAACCCATTCGTCCGTATATCCGTTTCCGTCAAACAAAACTCGCTTGTGCTTTGTTATCGTGCTCTTGATAAGTTCGTGGATCGCACTTTCAAGTTTCTTTCCGGATAAGCCTTCAAGCTTCTTGCTAAACTGTGACAACGCATCTGCAACAGCCGTGTTGAGTACGATATTGGGAGTTGCAACCGATGCTGACGATCCAAGGGATCTGAACTCAAACTTATTACCGGTAAATGCAAAAGGTGAAGTTCTGTTTCTGTCGGTATTGTCTTTGGTAAAGTGAGGTATTACCTGTGCTCCGACACCCATCTGAACATTTTCGCCCTTCTTGAAGAACTTCTCGTTCTCGATGGAATCCAAAACTGCCGTAAGCTCATCTCCTAAGAAGATCGAAATGATGGCGGGAGGTGCCTCGTTAGCACCGAGTCTGTGATCATTTCCTGCTGATGCAACCGAAAGTCTTAACATATCGGCATGCTCGTCAACCGCCTTGATGACTGCTACCAAAAACAGTAAGAACTGAATGTTCTCTGCAGGTGTCTTTCCGGGATCGAGTAAGTTTACTCCGGTATTGGTAGAAAGTGACCAGTTATTGTGCTTTCCCGAACCATTGATACCTGCGAAAGGCTTTTCGTGAAGAAGACATACAAAATTGTGCTTCTCTGCGATCTTCTTCATAAGTTCCATCGTGAGCTGGTTGTGATCTACCGCTACGTTTGTGGTATCAAATACAGGTGCGAGCTCATGCTGACAAGGTGCAACTTCGTTGTGCTTTGTCTTTGCGGGAATACCAACCTTCCAAAGTTCTTCGTCCAGTTCGTGCATGAATGCCGATACTCTCGGACGAAGCGATCCGAAATAGTGATCTTCCATTTCCTGTCCCTTGGGAGCGGGTGCTCCGAAAAGTGTTCTTCCGGTAAAGATAAGGTCTCTTCTCTTCTTGTAATCATCCTTATCCACAAGGAAGTATTCCTGCTCGGGACCTACGGTTGTGATCACGCTTTCAACTTCGTTATTACCGATGATCTTTAATAACTTGACCGCTTCTCTTGAAAGAGCATCCATAGATCTTAAAAGAGGAGTCTTCTTATCAAGTGCTTCACCTGTATAAGAACAGAAAGCTGTGGGAATGTACAACGTCTTATCCTTGATGAAGGCCGGTGATGAAGGATCCCATGCCGTGTATCCTCTTGCCTCGAATGTTGCTCTTATACCGCCTGAAGGAAATGACGAAGCATCGGGCTCGCCTTTGACGAGTGCCTTGCCGGAAAACTCCATTATTATTTCCCCATCACTTGTGGGAGAGATAAAACTGTCATGCTTTTCAGCGGTAAATCCTGTAAGAGGCTGGAACCAATGTGTGTAGTGGGTAGCTCCGTTATCAACGGCCCATTCCTTCATTGCGATCGCAACCGCATTGGCAACATCAAGTTCAAGATGCGTGCCCTTATCTATAGTCTTTCGTAAAGCCTTGTAAATATCCTTTGGAAGCTTATCACGCATTACCTTGTCTCCAAATACCAGACTTCCGTACATTTCTGTAATCTTTTGTTCCATTTTGTTTCTCCTTTCTTATTTAAGAGTTTTGCTTGCAAAACTCCGCGCCAAGCGCGGTTGCTGAAAGCAACAATTTCAACTCGCGCGAGTGCGAATCCTTGCGGAGCATTTTTATCAACAGTTTCTGTTGATTAAAAAAGGCACTTAGACCGTTAAGTCCAAGCGCCTTTGCTTTCGATACCTTTGTTTAATTTATACTCCGCTCGCACCGTAGTTTGATAAAACTCTGGCCGACGGATCGTTTACATTACAGCCTTCCCATTCTTTATTGGGCATCCAGAAATCAACCACCATCTCTGCCTGTCCGGGATAGAACTCCTCGAATATCTCTCTGTACAAAAGCGATTCTTTCGTAAAAGGCTTAGCGTAAGTATATTTTTCTTTATGCTTTAAGAATTCCTCATCTGTATATTTTCTTTCGGCAAATTCCTTAAGATCGTCTACCATCGAGTGTCCGACCGCATCGGAGAATGCCGCTTTTTCTCTGAAAAGAATGTCTCTTGGCAATATCTCATCCTTTTCAAATGCATGTCTTAAAAGATACTTGCCTTTGTTGTATTTGTTGAGCTTCTTTTCCGGATCGATCGCCATAACGTATTTTACGAAATCAAGATCGCCGAACGGAACTCTTGCTTCAAGCGAGTTGACCGAGATGCATCTGTCGGCTCTTAAAACGTCGTACATATGAAGCTCTCTGATCCTCTTCTTTGATTCTTCCTCAAATGCTTCGGCACTCGGTGCAAAATCGGTGTATTT
>JAILEQ010000064.1 GCA_024687305.1 Lachnospiraceae bacterium
CTTACAAATTTGTAACATTTCCCATAACCAAGAGACTACGTGCACATCGCTTTACAATGTGATGTTACATCGCGTTAGTCAAGAAAGCGGACAAGAAATAGTCAAGATTTGGTCAAGAAGTGACGCTATGATAACAGGGACGACAATTGCAGTGTTGATTATATAACGTGAACGCGTTATAATTATTCCATGATGAATGAGAAATTGCTTGAAATCGTTGCCAAATCGGGTAAAAGCGCCTATAGGATCAGTAAAGAAACCGGCATACCATATACGACTATAAGTGAATTACTCACAGGCAAAAAGTCAACAAACAGCATTGCTGCGGAGACACTTTGCAAAATTTGTTTATACTTCGAGTGTGAAATGTTGGAATTGATGGACTACCCTTTACTGTTCAATAATATCTCCGGTAAATATAAAAAGATCAATTACAAATGGCTTGTTGAAAACAATTCCATAAATTTGTATATAATCGATAATAATGATTGGAAACTATTGGCTTCATATGATAAATGCAACACTAAGCATCCGTCGCTTTTTGCAAATGCATGTGCAGAAATACATATAGACGATTGGCTTAAAAAGAAAGAAAGAGAGCAATTATATGAAAAACTACACATTAATGCATAAAAATGAAGAGTGTGGAATCCTTACTATAGATGAGACGACCGGCCGATTTGAAGATTATCGAGATTATAATCGCGGATTCTCACCGTTTCTTAATAATGCAACTCTTGAGAATATGAAAAAATGGTGGGAACTTCGTGCAATTCCTGCCTCAAGGGAAACTATTCGAGACCTCATTGCATCTTTGGACGTAGTGACCAACGAAGAATACCTCGCCAAGAACCTTGCTCTGTCTGTAATTGACAGCTATTGGATAAAGCCTTTTGAAGCAAGCATTGATTATAATGCCATAAATTTTTACAGTCTGATCAATTATAATGAAGGTAAAATACCCTATCATAATCCTACTTCTTACGATCCCAATGCATCGTTAAGCGGACAGATGGAGAAATATTGGGACATTTCCGGAACGGTTCCCGTTCTTGTCAAAGAAGCTTACAAATCTTTCGGTCAGCAGTCCGTAAATGAGGCTTTTGCATCCTTACTCCATTCAAAACAAATGGCCGATATTCCATTTGTAAAGTACAATATTACTTCTCGAGATGACGGTTCAATCGCATCAATGTGTAACGCATTTACAACAAAAGACATAGAATACGTATCTGCTTACGAAATTCTTTATTCCGAAAAGCATTCTAATGATGTCAATGATTATAATGCATATATCGAAATATGTCAGAAGCATGGGATTGATGTTCGCGACTTTATGGACTATCAGACGCTCACTGATTTCGTCCTCACAAACACTGACGAACATCTCATGAATTTTGGAATCTTACGCGATTCAAATACTCTTGAATTTATTGGACCTGCTCCGATATTTGATAGCGGAAACAGCATGTTCTTTGATAATCTCGGCAAAAATCCATATACACGCGTTGAATTGTTAAACCAAAAGATGACTTCATTCTATAAGTCTGAAGAACGAATGTTGTCAAATGTGAAGAATAAGTTAATAGTTGATACTGATCTTTTGCCTTTACCCAATGAAGTGGCTGATTTCTATAGAGAAAAAGGAATCCCGGATAGTCGGGCAGACATAATTGCCGCAAATTATGCAAACAAAGTGATCATGTTGCAGGAATTTCAACATGGCAAAAGCATCTCTTTGTATAACGAAAAACATAAACATCAAAAATTGAAAAGAACATAAGAAAGCCTTAAACGAAAACCCGGGGCGGCAAAGGCCGTCCCCGGGTTGTAAACGCAACAGATTATTTGCTTTCTTTAAGGAGGTCTCTGATTTCGGTAAGAAGTTCTTCCGAAGTGGGCTTTGCGGGCTCCTCGGGCTTCTCTTCTTTCTTGGCAAGTTTGTCCTTCATCTTGTTAATAGCCTTGATGAAGAAGAAAATGCAGAGCGCGATAAGCAGGAAATCAATGATGTTCTGAATAAAGCTTCCGTATAAAAGAGCAGCTTCTTCTTTTACGACTTCGCCGCCTTCGATGACTGCGGGACTCATGACAAGCTTCTTGGTGGAGAAATCAACTCCGCCTGTAGCAAGGCCCAGAAGCGGCATCAAAATGTCGTTTACAAGGCTTGTAACGATCTTGCCGAAAGCGCCGCCGATGATAACACCGACTGCCATGTCGATAACATTGCCTTTTGCAATAAACTCTTTGAACTCTTTAATTGTTTTTTTCATCTTTTCCTTCTCCTTTGATCAAAAAGTTCGCAATCCTCAAAGCACCCTTTCCGTCAACGCACTTTTTCTGCGCGTCTGAATACATAACCCTTTGTTCGTAGCACTCTTCGATTGTGTAAATACAGTGTAGCAGATTACTTATCGTCTCGTCAAAATGCTTTTGCGCATTTCCCGCACTTTTTATTATTATTTTGCTGTCAAAAGTTATGTTTATAAGGTCCTGATTGTCGGCCATCGAAAAGATGACACTCGGAATACCCATACGGCAAAGCTCATAAGTGGTGCTTCCCGCGGCACTTATCGCATAATCGAATCGCGACAGAAATTCCGGCATATCGGTTATATCAGACCATATCTTCAACATATCGGGATGAGCTTCTTCCAGATTACAAAGGTAATCATAGTCCGAAGAAAAAGGTCCCACAAGAATGTTGAGTTTTATCCCATCCTCCGGCTCTTTAACAAATCTGTCGGCGATCGTCTTCGCTATGTGAAGCGAATCGGAGCCACCCGTGGAAACAAGGACGTTAAACGGTGGCTTTTCTTTTATTTCAATGGGCTTTGCTTCTATGAACTCTTTTCTAAGCGGAGCGTAGTCCGTTCCAAGGATAAGTTTTGGAAGCTTTACATTCGCCTTTTTGTATATACTTTCGTAATCGGTCAGGTCCCCGTATATGTTGTAGTTGATGAGCACATCAACGGGATAGGCATCTTTGGAATAGTCGTCAAGGTAAACCGTCTCGGCGTATTTACCTATTTCTTCAAAGTACAAAGAAGAAAAATAGTATCCGTCACATATTATAAGATTGGGGTTTTCCTGTCTGATAAGAGCGGAAAACTTGGGAAGTTCGTCGATAGTCTTGTCAAAATCGGTATCAAGCACCGATACGTCAAAGCCTCTTTTGTTGATGAGTTCTTTGGCGTCACTTTTTGCGCAGACAAACAAGACCGATGCACCCAAAGACTTAAGTGCATCGGCTATCGAAAGGCATCTCATAACATGTCCCATCGATACCGTTTTGTTGGCATCGGCTCTTATCAGTACTTTCAAACCGTTACCTCACGTTCTAATTTTCAGGATAAAACACTCCGGGAACGGGAGTGCGCATATTTGCATGTGCGTAATTCATCGCACGTTTTAAACATTCGTCATATTTGCAATGCTCAAGCAAACTTACGACAAGCCCGGCAACGCAGCAGTCACCGCTTCCGACGGTCGATACTACTTTCACATTTTTCCCTGGGTCGCTGTCTTTATACATCTTATCGGTTTCAAATGAGTACAGTACTCCGCCTTTTTCTCCGAATGTGGCCAGAACGATCGGAATATCGTACATTCCCGATATCTTCTTTACTATTTTTTCCGTCTCTTTATCGTTTTCCGGAATCATGCCCGTGATCTCGCTTAATTCCTCTTCATTGGGTTTTATGGCATAAGGCGACGACTCAAGTCCGAGCAACAATGCCTCACCCGATGAATCAAGGAGCGTATATGCTCCTTTCATCTTACACAATGCTATAAGCCTTTTGTAAGCGTCTGAGGGCATTCCTTTGGGAAGTGAACCCGAAAAGATGACCCAGTCACCTTCAAAAACGTTCTCAAGAAGAATATTGTATACTCGCGTAAGATCTTCTTCGGAGGCGGTAAAACCTGTGCTCTTTTTGTGATGCTCAAGTCCGTCCGACGTGTCCGTGATAGTGGTGTTTTTCCTGGTGGAGCCCTTTACCGTTAAGAATATCGCATTGACCTTGTCATCCTTTATGGTGTTGAAAAGCCTGACATCCTTTATGCCGACAAGTGCAACGGCTGTTGACGGTATACCTGCGCTTCTTAGCGCTCTCGATACGTTTATCCCTTTTCCCGCGGGAATGTTTAACGCCTTCTTTTTGTTCTTTTCAAGATAATCTTTTTCGCTTATCACGACATCGATCGCCGTGTTAAGAGTCACGGTATAGACAGCCATTTTAAGGAAATACCCTCCAAACGAATCTAAGGAAACACCTTTCGATGTTTCCTTATCATGTAAGTTACATTATTCTTTTACGCTTAATCTCACGAGTGCTCGATTAAGCTTTGCGGTAGCGAGTGCAAAGTCTTTGTCGCTTAAGCCTTGGGTTTTAAGGATGGCTTCAGCTTTTTCCTTGGCCCTCTCTGCCCTTTCTTTGTCTATATCCTCTTCCCACTCCCATGTAGTGGCAAGAAGGTGACAGGAACCGTCCATAACGCTCAACATTCCGCCGATACAAGCGGCATGTCTTTCGGTTCCGTCTTCAAGTCTTATGAATGCTTCGCCCATACCAAGCGCGGTCACATAATTGATGTGCTCTGCAAGGATGGCTACGTCACCTGTAATGGAACGGCACTTGACGCGCTCGATATTGCCTTCGTACAACAGGCCGTCCGGTGTACCGATACGTATCGGAAATGTCTTCATAGACGACCTCCTTTACTGTTTCTTGGCTTTTTCGAATACATCGTCGATCGTACCTGCCATTAAGAAGCAACTCTCGGGAATGTCATCACATTCACCGTCAAGGATCATCTTAAAGCCTCTGATCGTCTCCTTAAGAGGTACATACTTACCTTCAAGACCGGTAAACTGCTCTGCAACCGAGAAGCTCTGTGAAAGGAAACGCTGTACCTTTCTTGCACGGTTAACCGTCATCTTGTCTTCTTCGGAAAGTTCGTCCATACCCATGATGGCGATGATATCCTGAAGTTCTTTGTATCTTTGAAGAACCTTCTGTACGGCTCTTGCTACTTCGTAGTGCTCTTCACCGACAACTTCGGGGGTAAGGATACGGCTTGTCGAATCAAGAGGATCAACTGCCGGATAGATACCCATACTTGCGATATCACGCGACAAAACGGTGGTGGCGTCAAGGTGAGTGAATGTTGTTGCGGGTGCGGGGTCGGTTAAGTCGTCCGCAGGTACGTATACAGCCTGGATGGATGTGATGGAACCCTTTCTTGTGGAAGTGATACGCTCCTGTAAAGTACCCATATCTGTTGCAAGTGTGGGCTGATAACCAACGGCCGAAGGCATACGTCCGAGAAGTGTCGAAACCTCTGAACCTGCCTGTGTGAAACGGAAGATGTTATCAATGAACAAAAGCACGTCCTGATTCTTAACATCACGGAAATACTCAGCCATCGTAAGACCCGAGAGACCTACTCGCATTCTTGCTCCGGGGGGCTCATTCATCTGACCGTACACTAATGCGGTCTTTTCGATAACTCCGCTTTCTTTCATTTCATTGTACATATCGTTACCTTCACGGGTACGTTCACCAACGCCCGTAAAGATCGAATATCCGCCGTGCTCTGTGGCAACGTTGTGGATAAGCTCCTGAATAAGAACGGTCTTACCTACGCCGGCACCGCCGAACAGACCGATCTTACCACCCTTTGCATAGGGGCAGATAAGGTCAACGACCTTAATACCCGTCTCAAGGATCTCTGTCGAAGTAGCCTGATCCTCGTATGCGGGAGCGGGACGGTGAATAGACCATCTCTCCTCGGTTTCGGGTGCGGGAAGATTATCAACCGGATCGCCCAAAAGGTTAAATACACGGCCAAGGCAAGCCTCTCCGACGGGAACCATAATGGGTTCTCCGGTATCTACGGCTTTTGTGCCTCTTACCAAACCGTCTGTCGAGTTCATGGCAATACATCTGACCGTATTGTCACCGATCTGCTGCGCAACCTCGGCAGTGAGCTTAACTCCGTTATTGTCAATTTCAATGGCGTTCAAAAGTGCGGGCAGTTCGTCGTGTCCGAACCTGATATCCAATACAGGACCGGTAACCTGCACTACTTCGCCAATGTGTCTTTCGCTCATTTACGAATCTCCTTTAATATTTTCTCGGGGTATCAAAGACCCTCGGCACCTCCGACTATTTCGGTAATTTCCTGCGTAATGCTTGCCTGACGTGCACGGTTGTACTGAAGATTTAATGTTCCTATCATCTCTTCGGCATTGCTGGTGGCCGATTCCATGGCGGTTCTTCTGGCCGCCTGTTCACTTGCCACACTGTCACATACCGCTCCGAATACGACTCCCGCCATATATTCGGGAACGATCGCATCGAAAACTTCCGTGCTCTCGGGCTCATATAAGATGAGGTTTCTTACCGGCTCGGTTTCTTCCTCATCGGTAAGCTCGGATAAAGGTAACACGGGAACAAAATGCGGTTCCTGTGAAAGCATTGATACAAACTCTGTGTAAACAAGTCCGACGGTAGAATATTCTCCCGTTTTGAACTCGTCACATATAAGCCTTGCGACTTCAAAGGAGTCACCCACTGATATGGATGCGATCTCAGCGAATTCTTCGCTTAAGATATCTGCCTTTCTTCTCTTAAAATATTCGACTGCCTTCTTTCCTATGGGAAGAACGGTATATTCTTTTCCCGCAGCATCGGCTTCGAAACATTTAAAGAGGTTGTTGTTGTATCCGCCTGCCAGTCCTCTGTCACCGGCGATAACCACATAGCAGACTTTAGTTCCTTCGGATGCTTTCGCATATATCGATGAAAAATCGGTATTTCCGGCAGCTATCGTCTTAAGTGTATCGTACAGTTCTTCGAAGTAAGGACGGCAATTATCCGAACGTTCTTTGGCTCTGCGCAGTTTGGAGGATGCCACAAGTTCCATTGCTTTTGTGATCTGCATGGTGTTTTCAACACTCTTTATACGCAGCTTCACGGCTTTCATGTTTGCAGCCATAAACTTCCTCCATCCTTTTTATTTTCCGTACTTAAGATCAACGAACTCTTTGGTAAATCTTTCAAGTGCGTTCTTTAAGTTGTTTTCGGTTTCTTCTTCAAGCTTTCCGGTGGATACGATGGCATCCATAGCCTTTGAACCGTCTACGTCGGTATCAAGGAATGCATAAAGTTTTGCTTCGTATTCCTTAACGTCCTCGACAGCTACATTCGTTAAGTAGTTCTTGGTAACTGCGTATATGATGGCAACCTGCTTTTCAACCGCAACGGGTGAATTCTGGTTTTGCTTCAAAACCTCAACGATTCTCGCACCCTGATCGAGACGTGCCTTAGTATCGGCGTCAAGATCCGAACCAAACTGTGCGAATGACTGAAGCTCTCTGTACTGAGAATAAATAAGCTTTAATGTTCCGGCAACTTTCTTCATCGCCTTGATCTGTGCGTTACCACCTACTCTGGATACCGAAATACCGGGGTTAACAGCCGGCATAACGCCCGAGTGGAAAAGCTCTGTCTCAAGGAATATCTGACCGTCGGTAATTGAGATAACGTTCGTGGGAATGTATGCAGAAACGTCACCTGCCTGGGTCTCGATAACGGGAAGAGCGGTAAGTGAACCGCCGCCGTGTGCTTCGTCAAGTTTTGCCGCACGTTCGAGAAGTCTCGAGTGAAGATAGAATACATCACCGGGATATGCTTCACGTCCGGGGGGACGACGAATCAACAATGAAAGTGCTCTGTATGCTACGGCGTGCTTGGAAAGATCGTCGTAGATAACAAGCACGTGCTTGCCCTTATTCATGAAATACTCACCCATGGCGCAGCCCGAATAAGGAGCTATATACTGTAAGGGGCTTGCTTCCGATGCCGTAGCGGCAACTACGATCGTGTAGTCCATTGCCCCGTTCTTTGCGAGATTCTCAACAAGGTTGGTAACGGTTGAACGCTTCTGACCGATCGCAACATAGATACAGATAACGTCCTTGCCCTTCTGGTTGATGATCGTATCGGTAGCTAGGGTTGTTTTACCTGTCTGACGGTCACCGATGATAAGCTCACGCTGACCACGTCCGATCGGGATCATAGAGTCGATAGCTTTGATACCTGTCTGAAGGGGCTCGAAAACTGACTGTCTTTCACAGATACCGGGTGCCGGGCTTTCGATCGCACGGAACTCATCTGTGGTTATGGGTCCGTTTCCGTCGATGGGCTGACCGAGTGCATTAACGACACGACCGATCATTGCATCACCTACCGGTACCGAAACAACCTTACCGGTACGCTTAACTGTCTGGCCTTCACCAATCTTCTCATCCGATCCGAACAATACTATCGAAACACTGTTTTCTTCGAGGTTCTGAGCCATACCGAAGCTTCCGTCTTCGAACTCAAGAAGCTCGCCGGCCATTACGTTAAGCAGGCCGCCCGCTCTTGCGATACCGTCACCTACGTTAAGTATCGTTCCGGTCTCGTTTTGCTTTATCGTGTTTTCGTAATATTTGATCTGACTGCGGATGACCTTGGATATTTCTTCGGGTTTTAATTGCATAATCCATCCATCCTTATATAATCGTATTGTTTATACTTGCGGAAATGTCCGACATACGGGTTGCTACCGTACCATCCAACTGCTTTCCTTCAATCTCTACCTTGATGCCCGCAAGCACCGATGCATCCACCTTTGAGATGATGTTTACCGTCTTCCCTGTAGACGCTTCGAGTTTTGCCTTAAGTGCTTTAAGCTGTCCGTCGTTTAACGAAACGGCACTCGTTACATAAGCATCGCAGATATTGTTGTCCGCATTGAAGCGCTTTATGAACTCTTCCAAACAACCTTCGTATTCGTTAAAAATACCTTTTTCGCATAAAAGCTTCAAAAAGTTCTTAAGATAGGGCTCGATACCGTCTCCAAAGGCCTCATCGATAAGCTTAGTACGCTCGGTCTTTTTAATGGCAGGTTCGTTTAAGAGTTTCAAGTAATCGGGGTTTTCTCTGAAAATATCCCTGATCTGAAGCATCTGCTCTTTTACAGATGCCGTTAAACCTTCCTCGGCGGCAAGATCGTACAGACTGCCACCGTATACTCCGGCACGTTCTGTCATGATCACGCCTCTCCTACTTTTTCAATAAACTCATTTATCAGCTTATTATGGTCTTCTTCGTTGATCTCACGCTCGATAACCTTGCCGGCAATTTCCATTGCCATGCCGCCGATCTCTTCTTTGAGCTCGTTAACCGCTTTACGCTTCTCCTGTTCGATATCCTTCTCGGCTTTTGCCTTGATGGCAACAGCGTTTGCGGAAGCCTCTTTTAAGATCTCGTCGCTCTTTGCCGAAGCAGTCTTTGTTGCGTCGGCAAGTATTGCGTTGGCCTTATCGCGTGCCTCAAGCATGTTCTGCTCATATTCGGCTTTCATTGCCAATGCTTCTTCTTTAGCCTTTACAGCATCGCTTATCTCTGCGTCGGCTTTCGCTTTACGCTTTTCAAGCACTTCGCGGATGGGCTTAAAAAGAAACTTCTTGATCAGAAACATCTGAAGAAAAAGGTTTAATATCTGCGCTATGAAGTTCCATGGTACGAGTGTTACCAGCTCCTGATAACGGGGAGTTTCTTCACCTGCGGTGAGAAGCACGTTCGTTATCGAAAGCATGGCATTTATCAGTTCCTGATGTTCTGCCACTCTTCATAACCTCCTGTTCTTAGTGATGTTTCAATAATTATCCGAGATGTCTCATGAACATACCGGGTGCAACGAATATAAGCAAAAGACCGGTAACGAAACCGTAAATACCTGTTGTCTCTGCGATCGCACAACCAAGTAACATTGTTGATGTTACATCACCCTTACATTCGGGCTGACGGCCGATTGCTTCCAAAGCCTTTGAAACCGCATTACCTTCACCGATACCGGGGCCGATACCTGCGATAAGTGCAAGACCTGCACCGATTGCACATCCTGCAAGAGCTATACCTTTTGCAAGTACTGAATAATCCATAACTGTTTCCTCCTGTTTTAAAAAAACTGTTTCTTTATTTACTTAATCATTCTTCCGCCGCATTGGCGATATACATTACGGTCAACATACAGAAGATGTATGCCTGCATAACACCCGTGAACCAGTCGAAGTATACCGACAGTATCGCAGGTAATCCGACATCCAGGATCGGTATGCACGAAAGGAACTTTCCTACCGCTCCGGGAATGAGTCCGAGCAATGCCTTGCTTGCAACCGCAAGTGCCGCATAGATAAGTCCGTTGATTACTATACCCGATAAAATGTTACCGAAGTGACGACAAGCCAAGCTTATCGGTGTAGCAAGTTCCGAAAGAACGTTGAACGGAGTCATGACCGCGATGGGAGTCGTAAAACCTTTTAAGTAACCTCCGACACCGCTTGTCTTTATCTTTTGGGCGGTTATCATGGTGAATACCACGATCGCCCACGCAGCCTCTGTACTAAGATCCGCCGTAGGACTTCGAAGTCCCGTAAGGCTTATGAGGTTTGACACCAAACTTGTCGAGAACAATGCCGCTACAAACGGAACCATGTACTTAAACTTGGGGCCCATGTTGCCGACCACGAAATTATCGGCCGCCTCAACGAGCATCTCCGCGAAAGCCTGTCTCTTACTTATGTTCTCAACTTTTAAGTCGTGGGTAAGCCAAATGCAAAGACCCGTGATGAGTAACATTACTATCCAGCTTACAACAAGCGTTTCGTTTATCTGGAGCCTTCCGAGTATCGGTATGTCAAACGGTAACTCATAATATATCTTGGCGCCGTTAACACTGATTTCCATCTTGCTTTACGTCCACCTCCTTATTGATAGTTCTTTTCGATTTGATTATTCCGACCAGTTTTATTCCCGCACTGGGGAACAAAAGAGGTAAAAAGCCTGCCACCCAGAAAAAGCACGGAGCCGCAAGGGCGGCAATAAGCCATATGACCTGAAGTAACATTCGACGCGAAAAGCTTATCTTCATAAGCGATCTCGCACGTTTTTCGTCCTCTTCGGACGCAACTTTCTGAACGGTTATCGCCATTAAAAAGAAATTGAGAACCGCTACGATAAATCCGCCAACACCGCCGAGAATAACGGTGTGATCAAAAGGGACCGTATCGGGAATGAACCTGCTAAACACAAAGAACAAAACGAACATAACAACCGTACCGACTCCGGTATAGATCGCTATATTTTTTGTTTCTTTCTTGACTGCCGGTTGAAGTTTTCCCATAAAAACGACTTACCCCTAATGTTTATTAAATGAAACCTTGGGTTTCTTTTCTTTTTTCTGACGGTTGATCACAGATAAATAGAATTTGTATGCGGTCATGAACGATGCACCGATACCAAGAATAAATCCTATAATGTAGATCCAGGGACCAATTGAAAAACGGTCACACAAAAACCAGCATATCCCGACACAGACAAGCATCGGCATAATGAACGACAGTCCCAACTGCGTTAACAAAGTCAGTTTTTGCGCTATCTCACGCCATTGTTTCATAAATGATCCTGCACGATGTGATGTTAAATATCCCAAAACCACAAAGGATTGTATCAGATAATCATTTAATAATCAATGGATATATATATTATAATAAGTAAAAATCTTATATATTCTACATTGCACCGATTAACCGCTTATTTTCCTAAAGAAAGGTATCTGTCCATATCTTCAAGAACCATCTTTGAATTTTCCATAAGCCTGTTTTCATCGGATATGACTTCTCCGGTGGGCGCATACGTATATATAAACGTCGGAATACCGTAATTTTCAAGCTTTAAATGCCCTTTGTGAGCCTTAAGGAACGTGTCAATATTCGCGACATTTATCTTTGCATCGGGCTTGAAGGCAAAAGAAACCTCTCCGAACTTGCCCTTTATTTCCGAGATGTAAAGTGAGTTGGCAACGATCTTCAGATCTGCGATCTTTAAAAGATTGACAGCACTTTCGGGCAGTTTTCCGAAACGGTCTTTAAGCTCGTCGGCCATCTCTTTCACGTCATCGTGGTTGGACAGTCCCGCTATACGCTTATAGGTGTCCAGCTTTTGAAGCTCATTGAGTATGTAATCGGGCGGAATGAACGCATCGACGTCTAAGTCTATCGAAGTCGAAAACTCTTCTTTTTCCTCTATTCCCTTTTGTTTTTGGACCGCTTTGTTAAGGAGCTTACAGTACATGTCATATCCGACCGCTTCCATATGACCGCTCTGACTCTTTCCGAGGATGTTTCCCGCGCCTCTTATTTCAAGATCTTTCATGGCGATCTTGTAGCCGCTTCCGAGATCGGTAAAATCTCTTATTGTCTGAAGACGCTTCTCGGCGATCTCTTTAAGCGATTTGTCACGTTTGTACATAAGAAACGCATATGCGGTACGCCCCGATCTGCCCACACGACCTCTTAACTGGTAAAGCTGTGAAAGGCCGAGCGAATCGGAATCGTGGATTATCATTGTATTTACGTTGGGGATGTCTATGCCGGTCTCGATTATCGTGGTCGCAACGAGTACATCGATGTCTCCACGGATGAAATCGTACATTATCCTTTCAAGTTCGGATTCTTTCATCTGACCGTGTGCAAACGCGACGACAGCTTCGGGCACAAGTTTTTGCACCGCTGCCGCGGCGTCCGCTATGGAATTCACTCTGTTGTAAACATAGTAGACCTGCCCGTTTCTCGAAAGTTCCCTCGTGATCGCCTCTCTTACCATCTCCTCATTGTACTCAAGCACATATGTCTGAATGGGAAGCCTGTCTGACGGCGGCTCCTCGAGAATACTCATATCTCTTATGCCTACAAGACTCATGTGAAGCGTTCTCGGTATAGGCGTCGCGGTAAGCGTAAGCACGTCAACGTCTTCTTTTATCTGCTTTATCTTTTCTTTATGGGTCACGCCGAAGCGCTGCTCTTCGTCCACAATAAGAAGTCCCAGGTCCTTAAACGAGAGGTCGCTCGACAAAAGCCTGTGAGTTCCTATAACTATATCGACCGTGCCCTCTTTTACGGCCTTTATGATCGCGTTCTGCTTTGATTTCGGTACAAAGCGGCTTAAAAGCTCTATCTTGACCGGGAAGTCCTTCATTCTTTGAACAAACGTATTGTAATGCTGCTCGGCAAGAATGGTGGTCGGGACCAGAAGCGCCACCTGCTTGCTGTCCTGTACAGCCTTGAACGCCGCTCTTATGGCGATCTCCGTTTTTCCGTAACCGACATCGCCGCAAATGAGACGGTCCATAATCTTTGAGCTTTCCATATCTGCCTTGGTAGCTTCTATCGCATCAAGCTGGTCGGAGGTTTCCTCGTAAGGGAAAAGCTCCTCGAACTCCGTCTGCCAGGGCGTATCTTCGGGAAACCTGTGTCCTTCGCGGCTGCTTCTTTTTGCATACAGTTCCACAAGTTCGTTGGCGATAACGTCCACCGCTTCGCGAACCTTTGAAGTTGTCTTTGCCCACTCCTGGGTGCCGAGTTTGTTTATCTTCGGCTTTCTGCCGTCGGCGGAGGAATATTTCATGATCGTATTGAGGCCGGTTGCCGGAACGTAGAGCACTCCGCCTTCACGGTAATCGATCTTCATATAGTCTTTCGAGACTCCCGAGACGGTCATTGTCTCGATGCCTTTATATATACCCACGCCGTAACGCTCGTGCACGACGTAATCGGCCACGTGAAGGTCGTTAAGATTGTTGACCTTACTGCCTTCGTACTGTTTCTTTCTTCGTTTCTTCTTCTCTTCGGTAAATATGTCGCTTTCGGGAATGACTACGAACTTTATTTCCGGATATTCAAAGCCCTTCACCACGTTTCCGTACATCGTGGCGATCTCACCGGTACAAAGAACACGTTCACGATCGTCCGAAAAGAACGCTGAAACCTCATATTCTTCAATGTTCTTTGCCAGGCGCTCGGCTCTTGTTCTGGATGCGGACAGCAAAAGAGTCCTGTAGCCGCGCTTTTTAAACGATTTAAGATCTTTTATGAGCGCCGTGAAATCGTTGCCGTAGGTCGGAATACTGTGAGCGTTCACCATGGCGCTCTCGGTCGGTTCAAATCCTCTCACGCGATTTTCCATCGTTGACAAAAGCAGTATGTTCTGCTTTTTAAGTATCGACAGCACTGCATTTTTTGCAAAAAGAATGTCTGCCTGACCGGGTACGATGTAGCCCTTTTCAAGTCTGGCTTTCATACTTTCTTTAAACTCAAGTTCCACTGCGTCGGCATGCTCGAAGGTTCTTGAGGGTTCATCTATAACAAAGATCGCATCTTCGAAGTAATCCGCAAAGGATCGCGGTTCTTCCACGAAATATCTGATGTAGCCGTCAGCGTTAAAGCTCCATGGAAATTCACGTATAGTCTCATCTATCTCGTCAAATGCCACTTTTAATCTGTGTGCGGCTTCGGGGTTAGTGTTCTTTTCAAACTTTGCGACGAGTTTTTCTTTGTCACTTTCTATCCTTCTTAAACCGTCAAAGAGTTCACCCTGTGACAAAGGAAGCTCGTTTGCGGGGAAAATGTCCACAGTTTTTAAGTTCTCTACCGAGCGCTGGCTTTCTACGTCAAAGCTCCTAAGACTCGTTACCTCGTCTCCCCAAAGTTCTATCCTGTAGGGGTTTTCCTCGGTAAGATCGAATATGTCGACTATTCCGCCCCTGACTGAAAACTGTCCGCCGGTCTCAACCTGATATGATTTTTCGTATCCCATGGATACAAGTTTTTTCGCAAGTTCGCTTTCGTCGACGGATGAACCGATGCTTAGGTTTATTATGTTCTTCTTTAAAAGGGAGATGTCTGCTCCTGCGTTCATAAGACCGCTGAAGGTAGTGACGATCGTGCTGCCAAGCCCCTTCATGACACGCTTTATAGTGGTCAATCTGTCTTTGGTGAGCCTGTTTGAGTGAACGTCGGCTTCATAAAAGATCACATCCTTAGCAGGGAAAACATGAACGTTCTTGTCGTAAATCTTCAGATCTTCGTAGATCTCTCTCACCCTCGCGTCCGAATAAGTTACGATTATCCTGTCATGGAAAGACTCCGAAAGACCCCAGGCCAGATTTATCTTCTGTGAATCGGCACAACCTGAAATAAGAGCCGAAGTCCCTTTATTTCTAAAGGTTTCTTCCGCTCTCTTAAAACACTCAAGCTCTTTTAAAGGTTCTGTAAGGACTCTCATGTATCTCTCGTAACTTTCTTGTTGAACCTGTTCATTGCTTCGTCGGTCTCATCATTTAGCATGAGTTCGACCGCTTTTACCGCGTTATCTATCGCATTGTCGAGATCTTCGCGCTCTTCGGGTTTAAATCTGCTAAGCACCCAGTCAGCCAGATCCATCTTTGAGGGTTTCTCTCCGACACCGACACGTACTCTTTCAAATTCGTTCGTGCCAAGCTGCTGTATAATATTCTTCATACCGTTATGTCCGCCGGCGCTTCCTGATTTTCTGACTCTTATGCCTCCGACATCAAGTGTTATGTCGTCGTAGACCACAATAAGTTTTTCGGGTTTGTAATAATCAAAAAGCGCTCTCACGCTCTCGCCCGAAAGATTCATGAACGTCTGCGGTTTTGCGAGTATTATCTTCTTTCCGTTAAATATCGCCTTTGTTACAAGCGCTCTGTGCGCCTTTTGCGATATGTCGGCTCCGCACATTTTTGCAATCTCGTCGACTACCATGAACCCCGCATTGTGCCTTGTGTTCTCGTAATTTTTCCCGGGATTGCCAAGCCCCACTACCAAATCCATTTTTTCATCCTCCGCGGTCGCTTTCTTTAACGCTCTTAACAGTTTAAAAGCACGCCGGATTTTTTCTTTCTCCACTTTCACGACCAAAACCTCAAAACGGGGATGTCATAAAGACACCCCCTGTTGTCACTTCATATAACTATATTAAATGATAAATCTGTCGTTGTCTTCAACAACTATCTTTACGCCGTCCTCGCCTTTAAAGAAGGAGTTCGCGCGTATGGTTCCGTGACTTTCGACGATACAGTTCTCGATGTGAGTATTGTCGCCGATGTATACGTCATTTAAGATGATCGAATTCTTGATAAAACAGTTGTTTCCGATGTAGGTCTCTCTGAATACCACCGAATCTTCGACCGTACCGTTCACGATCGTTCCGCTTGCGATAAGGGAATTGTGAACTTTTGCTCCCACATTGTACTTTGCGGGAGGAAGGTCGTCAACCTTTGAATAGATATCGGGATACTGCTTGAAGAAATAGTCACGCACCTCGGGCTTTAAGAAGTCCATGTTCGTTGCGAAGTAGTCGTCAACGGATGCGATATTTCTCCAGTATTCCTTTATCTTGTAGCCGTAGATCCTCTTAATATCTTTAAAGCGGATAAGCACATCACGAACAAAGTCGTAACGGTCCTCTTCGGCGCACTTTTCGATCATTTCGATAAGTGCACGACGACGGACAACGTAAATACCGCAAGAGATCGTAGAAGATTTTGCCACGATGGGTTTTTCTTCGAACTCTTCTATGCGGAAGTCCTCGTTCATCTTAACGGTACCGAATCTGTCAAGGCCGGCAATGTTGTCGGCATCTTTGCAGACCACGGTGATGTCCGCTTTCTTTTCGATATGATATTCAAGAAGCTTGTTGAAATCAATCTTGTATACACAGTCGCCCGAAGCGATCACAACGTAAGGCTCGTGACTGTTCTTCAAAAACGAAAGATTCTGGTAGATAGCGTCTGCCGTTCCTCTGTACCAGTAGTTGTTCTCGGCGGTAACGGTAGGCGTGAACACCAAAAGTCCGCCCTGCTTACGTCCGAAGTCCCACCATTTTGAAGAACTTAAATGCTCTCCGAGGCTTCCTGCATTGTACTGCGTAAATACTGCAACTTTCTGAATGTGAGAATTCGACATGTTACTCAAAACAAAGTCGATACTTCTGTAACTGCCGGCGATGGGCATTGCCGCTACGGCACGCCTTATACCGAGCTCTTTCATGCGGTGGCTTGAATTACCTCCCGCCAAAACAATTCCTATAGCTCTCATTCCCAGTCACCTGCCTTTACTAAAGATCTGCCGCTCTCAAGTCGGCCGTTTTCATAATCCGCAGGCTCGGTCTTACCGAATATGACGGTATTCTTGCCGACGGTCACATGACTCGGTATCTCCGTCTTTTCACCTATCGTTACGAGTCCGGAATTGTAGATCTTGGGGTTTGTCTCGTTGGGGATCTCGTCTCCGACACCCAGCTTACATCCATCGCCGATCTCAACACCTTCGGCAACGATCGCCTTGTAGCACTCGGTTCCGGCACCGATCTTTGTTTCGTTCATGATGATCGAATCGCGAACTACCGCATCTTTTCCGATCACTACGCCGCATCCGATAACGGAGTTGAACACCTTTCCGTAGATCTCACTTCCTTCTCCGACAATGCTTCTTTCTATAACAGAGTCCGAAGAAAAGTACTGCGGAGGAAGCGTATCCGATTTGGTGTATATCTTCCAGTATTCTTCGTAAAGGTTGAAGTCGGGAACTATATCGATAAGCTCCATGTTTGCCTGCCAGTACGACTCAAGAGTTCCGACATCTTTCCAGTAACCGTTAAATTCATATGCATACAAAGGTGCACCGTTGTCATGGCAATGGGGAATGACATGCTTTCCGAAATCAAGCGCGGGCTGATCTGCCATCTTGATAAGTGCATCCTTAAGTGTTTTCCAGTTAAATATGTAGATACCCATGGAAGCAAGATTGCTTCTGGGATGCTCGGGCTTTTCTTCGAATTCGGTGATACGACCTTTATCGTCGGTGATCATGATACCGAAACGTTTTGCTTCTTCCATCGGAACGGGCATGACGGCTATCGTTACCTCGGCCTTGTTGGCTTTGTGGTAATCAAGCATCATCTCATAGTCCATCTTATAAATGTGGTCACCCGAAAGAATGAGAACGTAATCGGGGTTGTACGTCTCCATATAATCTATGTTCTGATATATGGCATTAGCCGTACCCGTATACCACTCACTGTTCTCGCTCTTTTCATAAGGAGGTAAAACTGTGACACCGCCGATGTTTCGGTCAAGGTCCCACGGAATACCGATCCCGATATGAGTGTTAAGCCTAAGAGGCTGATACTGTGTAAGCACACCTACCGTATCAATACCCGAATTGATACAGTTGGAAAGCGGAAAGTCGATGATACGATATTTTCCGCCGAATGACACAGCCGGCTTTGCCATTTTAGATGTTAAGACCCCAAGACGACTTCCCTGTCCTCCTGCCAAAAGCATGGCAATCATTTCCTTTTTGATCATTATGGATCCCTCGCTTTTGCATTTCGGCGTATAGTACCGCCGATTTTATGTATACTACTATAATTTTATACCATATCACCTGTTTTCGCAAACCTTTTTGCTTAAAATTGTGCAATTCTCACATACATTTTCATGATTTTGACGGAAAAAGACAAACTTTTTGGAAGAACACTCTAAAAATGGTGTGAAAATTTACAAATGACACCTTCGAAAATGAATCGGCACCACCGTCCCACGGGGGCAAAATTGCCTATTCGGGTTAAGGGTGATACAATTAGAAAAGTTTCTTTGATGTATATTAAGGAGAATATATGAGTATCAGATTTGATAAACCGATGAATGTTTATTTCATAGGTATAGGCGGAATAAGCATGTCCGGACTTGCGAAGATATTGTTAAAGGAAGGTTTTAGGGTTTCGGGTTCCGATCCCACAAAAACCGAACTCACGACAGCACTTGAACAGTCGGGAGCTACGATATACTACGATCAGACGACTCACCATATAGAAGATGATACGGACCTTGTTGTTTACACCGCTGCCATAAGAGAAAACAACCCCGAATATGTGTATATGATCGAAAAAGGTTTTAAACACATGACCAGAGGACAGTTCTTGGGCGAACTCATGAAAAACTACAGCGTTCCGATAGCCGTGAGCGGTACGCACGGAAAAACGACCACAACGTCGATGCTTGCGGAGATCCTTCTCGGTGCCGATACGGATCCGACACTTTCCGTCGGAGGCGTGCTCAAATCGATCGGAACAAACATAAGAGTAGGCGGTCCCGAATATTTTCTTTTTGAAGCCTGTGAATATACCAACAGCTTCCTGGACTTTTTCCCCAAGATAAGCATTATCTTAAATGTGGAAGAAGACCATCTCGATTTCTTTAAAGATATCGATGACATAAGAAATTCATTTAACAGATTTGCACGCTTAAACCCCGCGGACGGGCTTTTGGTGATAAACGGAGAAATGGAAGGGTTTGACAAAGTTGTGGCAGGTGTTTCCTGTCCGATCGTCACTTTCGGTCACGATGAAAACTGTGACGTCTACGCAAGCGATATCACTTTCGACGAATCCGCTCACGCATCGTTTAAGTGCCATATCAAAAAGACGGGCGAGTGCTTTGACATCAAATTGAACGTGACCGGCGAGCATAACGTTTACAATGCTCTCTCCGCGATCGCAGTCGCAAGATATCTTGGTATTCCGGTCGACGTCATCGCCTCTTCTTTGCTTCGATGCGGCGGATCAAAAAGACGTTTCGAGATACGCGGAAGCTTTAACGGCGTTACCGTAATAGACGATTATGCGCATCACCCGACCGAGATAAACGCCACTTTGGATGCCGCGATGAAGGTTTCACACAGAGAACTCTGGTGTGTCTTCCAGCCTCATACTTATACACGCACAAAGGCTTTTTTGAAAGAATTTGCCGACGTTTTGTCCAAAGCCGACCACGTGGTACTTGCGGATGTTTATCCGGCCAGAGAAAAGGACATTTACGGCTGCAATTCTCAGAATCTGTACGAAGAGATAAAAAAGCTTGGGACCGACTGTCATTATTTTCATTCTTTCGACGAGATTTTGGACTATTTGTACAAAAATTGTATCAACGGGGATTTGTTGATAACCGTCGGTGCCGGAGATGTAGTTAAAATCGCAGACCGCATCGTTTCAAAATAGTTTTCCACATTGTCCACATTTTTTAAGGATTTTATGTAACTTAAAAAATGTGGATATTTTTTGCGGTTTTTCCCAGTGTTTTTGTAAGTTCTTAATTTTTATCCACATTATCCACAATTTCTCCTCTATTTGCGAATCCTCGCAAACCCTTGATTTTTCGGCTTTTTTTCGGCACTTTTTCCATTTGATTTTTCATAAATTTTTGCTAAAATTCCGTTTGACGAAACATAGAACAAGGGCGAGTGTAACAGGAATGGATTTATATGTAACCAGCGAGGATAAAGCTGAGGCTACCGTCGTTTCGAATCTTTTTATCGACAAATATCTTAAAGATGCGAACGATGCGCAGATCAAAGTTTATCTTTACTTATTGAGAATGATGAGTGCGGGGCTTTCTACCGACATTTCAAAGATTGCGGATCTTTTCAATTATACCGAAAGAGACATCGTCAGATCTTTGGAATACTGGAAAAAGTGCGGACTTTTGGAACTGGATTACGACAGTTTCGGGCTTATTTCGGGTGTCAAATTTTTGGAAATGGGCAAAACAAAGAAATCATCCAAGTCTGAGAACGTTAACGATGCTTTTCTTGGCGAACCTGCATCAAACGTCACTCTCAAGGTCGTTCCCGACGAAGAGCCGGTCGTTAAGATCCGTGAAAATGTGACTTATTCTCTCGAGCAGTTAAAGACTTTCAAGGAGTCCGGAGAAACCGCCCAGATAGTCTTCGTGGCGGAGCAGTATCTTAAACGTACTCTCTCACCTGCCGACATACAGTCTCTGTGCTTTATATATGATGAGCTTAAGTTTACCTGTGAGATGACTGATTACCTTTTACAGTATTGCCTCGACAAAGGCAAGGACAGCTTTTCTTACATCAAGAAAGTTGCCATCAACTGGGCTCAGGCAGGGATAACCACTCCCAAACAGGCCAAGGCTTTATCTGCCACCAAATACGAAAAGTATGTTTATACCATACTCAAAGCGCTCGGAAAATCGAACATCCCTCAGGCGCCCGAAGTGGACATGGTCAACAAGTGGTACAAGGAGTTCGGCTTCGATCTCGATGTGATACTTGAAGCATGCAACAGAACCGTTTTGGCCACCGACTCCCACAGGCTTGAATATTGTGACAAGATTCTTTCCTCTTGGAAAAAAGAGAACGTTCACCATATTGCCGATATAGCAAAAGTCGATGAAAAGTTCAAACAAAGCCGCACAAAGACCGCGAGCAATGATAAATCAAGCGGTACATTCGGGCAGTTTGCAAAGACCGATTACGATTTCGATTCACTTGAAAAGATCTTAAGCGGTCAATAAGCATAAGAGTTTTCTTTATACCTGAAGTAACAAACAAAGATTTACGGGGTCACTATGGGATTAACCAACACACAGTACGATTCGATCATCAGAAAATACGATGAAACCCAAATGAACAACAGACGTATTCTTGACGAAAGAAAAGAATATGTCTATTCTCATGTTGAGGGGTTTAAGGAGCTTGAAGATTCCGTCATTACGGTTTCTATGGATTACGCCAAGAAAAAACTCTCCGGTGATGAAAGCTCGATCGAGGAGCTTCACGCTTTGCTTGAAGATCTTAAGGAAATGAAGGCACATCTTTTAAAAGGTGTGGGGCTTCCCGAAGATTACCTCGATCCGATCTATACCTGCAAAGACTGCAAAGATACCGGCTATATCGGCAATACGAAGTGTCACTGCTTTGTAAGACAGATAATCGAGCTTCTTTACGACAGTTCAAACATGCGCTCTTTTATCGAGGAGAACAATTTTTCAAAGCTTTCCTACGATTATTACAAGGGCGAAGGGCTTTCACTTTTTAAGAACGCCGTTGACAAATGTAAGAGTCTCATCGAGGATTTTGAGACCGAGAAGCGAAATATATTACTTTACGGCACGGTAGGTACCGGCAAATCATTCCTTTCGGGATGTGTGGCAGGCGAGCTTATCGAAAAAGGCTATTCATGTGTTTATTACAGCAGCATCTCACTTTTTGAGACGATCGCCAAAGAGACTTTCCACTCCGCTTCCGCTACCAAAGACGAACTTTACAATCTTTATGATTGCTTATATAATTGTGACTTGCTTATCATAGATGACCTTGGAACCGAAACGGTGAATTCCTTTGTGGCATCGTCGCTGTTCGCTTTGATAAACGAACGGCATCTGAGGAAAAAATCTACGATAATATCCACGAATCTTTCTTTGGAACAGATACGTGACATTTATTCAGACCGTGTTTTCTCGCGAATGGCCAACAGTTACAGTCTTTTAAGGCTTGTCGCGGATGACATCCGTATACAGAAGAAACAGTTGAATATCAGAAAGTGAGGTTAACTTTTCATGGCATCTCGTGAAGAGAAAAGAAACCTGGAAACCATTCCCGTTGGGTCGCTTGGGATCATCCCACTTGAAGGCTGCAAGGAAATGGGAGCCAAAATTGACAGTTATCTTGTTAAATGGCGTGAAGAACGTGAAAACGAGCACAAAGAAAGTCTTGCGTTTTCGGGTTACATGCGCCCCTCTTACATTCTAAAAGCAAAGGTTCCGCGTTTCGGTTCGGGTGAAGCCAAAGGTCTCATCCTTGAATCGGTCAGAGGTACCGATCTTTACCTTTTGGTAGACGTTTGCAACTATGCGCTTACCTACTCGATGGGTGGATTTGAAAATCATATGTCACCCGACGATCACTATCAGGATCTGAAAAGAATAATAGCGGCTGTGGGCGGTAAAGCGCGCAGGATCACCGTTATCATGCCTTTCTTATACGAAAGCAGACAGCATAAGAGAACTTCAAGAGAATCTCTCGACTGCGCAATGGCTCTTCAGGAGCTTACCGCCATGGGCGTTGACAACATCATCACATTTGATGCACACGACCCCAGAGTGCAGAATGCTATCCCGCTTCACGGTTTTGAAACGGTTCAGCCCGCTTACCAGTTCATTAAGGGCCTTTTAAAGAGCGAAAAGGATCTTTCGATCGATTCGGACCACATGATGGTCATAAGCCCCGACGAAGGCGGTATGGGTCGTGCCATTTATCTCGCCAATGTCCTCGGACTTGATATGGGTATGTTCT
This sequence comes from Lachnospiraceae bacterium, assembly GCA_024687305.1. GTDB lineage: Bacteria > Bacillota > Clostridia > Lachnospirales > Lachnospiraceae > UBA1258. The sequence continues at coordinate 23,075 of JAILEQ010000064.1, forward strand.
ATAAGCGCCGTGATTACACCCGCATCGTAAACGGAAGAAACCCTATCGTTGCTCACGAGTTCTTAGGCTCAAGCGTTGATGGAAAAGACGTTATCATCATGGATGACATGATATCTTCCGGCGAGAGCGTATTGGAAGTAGCCAACAATCTTAAGACAAGAAACGCAAATAAGATATTTGTCTGCGCTTCGTTCGGTCTTTTCACGAACGGCCTCGACAGATTCGATAAAGCATTCAATGACGGCATAATCACAAAGGTACTTACCACAAACCTCATTTACCAGTCACCCGAACTTCTATCGAGACCCTGGTATGTATCGTGTGACATGAGCAAGTACATCGCTTACATTATCGATACACTTAATCACGATACTTCAATAAGCGACCTTCTCGATCCCGTTGAACGTATCCAGAAGGCAATAAACCGCTACAAAATGGGTGAAGACATTTCGTAAAAAGAAAACGCGTATCACATGCAATAAAAAAAAGGACCGTCGGTCCTTTTTTTATTGCTCTCTAAGAGTTCGGAACATATGTGATGAATTGATTTCCTTCATTTTCAAACATCTTTTCGGCTTCGTTTATTCCGATCTTGTACCAGTTGTTGTCGGGATCGAGAACCACTATCGCCAGCTGATTGAAACCTATTATCAGATATGCCTTGTCGCTGTTTGTAAGCGCGAGTACCGGTATGTCTCTGTTTACGTAGTAAAGAATGCTATCCAGGCTGCATCCGGTAAGATCGAGCACGTTCTTTCCTTCAAGTCCGTCCTTTAAAACCGAAAGAACGGTATCACCTTTGCTCAAAAGATATTCGGAATTTCTTACAACTCCCTCATATTCCATCATCCGGTCCATACACCATGCGGTACGATTCTTTTCTTCGGTAGAGACCGCATCAAACGAAAGAGCCATTATCTGATTTCTCAGATCCCTGTTCGCTCTGTACCAGACATAACATCCGGCGTCGTTCAACACCGTTCCGTAATTCGAATTGGCAAGATTGACGGCCATCGATTCTTTCGTATATATACGCTGGAGTTTTCCCTTGTAATAAACATAGTAATGATTTTTCTCCGAAAGCGAATCGCCAAGGTAAAGCTCTTTGTTGCCTTCGTATATCGTCTGCTCGGGCGTAAGAAGGATCATCTTGCCTTTTGTATCGTGTAAGAACTTGATCCTGACTATCGTCTCGAAAGAATCGTCTACGGCGGTCTGAACTACGTTCTGACGCTCTTCACCGGGCTGATTGTTGGTCATGTAATCGTCATCGCAGGCATCGTAGCGCAAAATGTCACCGTCAAACTTCTTAACTCTGTACACCTTCAAAAGATTGTCGTTCAGATCGACTCCGGTCACATAAAAGCCTTTTTCTTCGTATGTCTTTAACAGTTCTCCGAATTCATTTTGTATCTTCAATATGTACATCGGGAAGATCGTTCTTCCCGTCGCATCCGTAAGCACATCCGTTTTGACACAAAGACCGTATATAAGATCTTCATTCATGAAAGCAAGAGGCTTTATATACTCTCCTTCAGGAGCGTTTATGGTCGTTATCTGCTCGGTATTCAAGTTCATTACCATAAGGTTTTCAGACGAGTTCACATCCTCGCCGTTCTGCCATACGAGCATCGATTCCGAACGTGACACGGAGTACATGTTTTCCTCGAGATCTCTGACTATCTCTTCTATCTCCATTGAGTCTAAGTTTATGGAATAGATCGATCGGTCTATCATAAAAAAGAATGTGTTATTTTTGTTTAAATATGCAAGCTCGTCCAGATCCTTTTCCACCATCTCGGGTGATTTGTTGGATGATATGAACAGCTTTTCTTCTATCGTGTTTGTAAGACCGTTATATTCGTAAAGTGTCATTCCCACTTTACCTTCGTACGTTCCGCGGTTCATGTACCCATATACCAAAAACCAGACGCTTCCGGCCTCATCGGCCCGTAAAGTCTTAATCTTGTGAGACTGATTTAACGTACGCTTGTCAAAATTGTCACTGTCGTAAAAAGTAAAGAGCTTGGCAAGCTTGTTTTCGGATATGTTATATGAAAACAGTTTATTCTGATTAACGAAAGCAAAAATGTTTCCGTCTTCGCTTTCGGCCATTTCAACGTCGTAATCGGTTATACCGAGTGTGAACGTTCCTTCGTTTAACTCCGGATCGTTCTCGTTTGTTATCTCACCCATAGTTCTTTCGTAATCAAGAAGATAGATGGTGTCGGTAGTATATTTGATCCTGTAAAATTCACTGACAAAATACTTTCTTTCATTTTTGCCGTCCTTTATGCCCGCAATGTAATCGATGGTAAAGACAGCAGTCTCTATGTTGAGCTCTTTGAACGTTATCACAGGTTCCGTTATGTTATATACGGAAAGACCGGCAAATGCCAGCTGTTCCATAGAGCTGTGGATATTTACATATGCGAGCGTCGTATTGTCACCCGTATAATTCGATTCCATATACTCCTTAAGGTCAGCGTTCGTTTCAACAGAGCGTTCCTTTTCATAGAAATCGGTTATGAAGGCAAGTTTTTCCCTTGCGCAGTACAAAGGGGCGTCAATGACACGCGTATGGAACATCACTTCCTGTCCCATGCCGGTGGTGACACATATCTGCATGCAATATTCTTTGTAGGGATCGATAAGACCTTTGAAATTGACCGATGCCGAAAGAGAATAATCGTCTTCTTCGAAATCTGTTATCTCAATGTTCTCTATAAGACGGCTTCCGTCGATACTTCTTAATTTAACGCTAACGTCTCTTATAAGAGCGTTATATTTTACTATTCGAAAAGAAACCCCTCTGTTGTCATCCAAAGGAGTTATGGAATCTCTTAACAAAGCAACATCCATATCCTGGGTATATCCGTGGAGTTCGTTTACCGTAGTGGCACCGACACTCATATACACCACCGGAAGAGTTGCCTTTTCCATGTTGTGAGTCGTATTAACGTTGCCCTTGTTCATAAAGTAACCCGAGATAAAGAGGGTTACGACAAAAGTAACAAGAGATGCGATGATCTTTAATATCGTTCTCTTCATAATCCAAATGCTTGCGAAATTATATTTAAATTTAATTTATTGACGTTCGGTTTCCTTTTTATATTCGTTCAAAAGACGTGTGAGAGTGATATCACAACCCGCTATTTCTCTAAGTTTGTCAAGCTTTTCATCGTCGCTTTTAACAGCCATCGATCGTTTCTTTACAGCTCTTATAAGAATGTTTTTCGGAGTGTGTTCCATGTCGATGAATTCCAAGACACTCGTATCATATCCCCACTGTTTTAAAAGATCGGCGCGTATCGCATCGGTAAACACCGCACATAAACGATCTTTCAAGATACCGTATTGAAGTACGCCTTCAAGCTCTTTGCTCATTATATTCTTATTAAGTTCATGCTGGCAGCAGGGTACTGCCATTATTATCGACGCGTTCCAGGTTATTCCTTTAAACAGCGCATAGTCCGTTGCGGTATCGCATGCATGAAGCGAAATTACCATATCGACATTATTGTCGCTTGTGAAATGTTCGATGTCTCCCCGAATGAACTCAAGATGCTCATATCCGTATTTATTGCGCAATTTAGAGCAATTTTCGATCACATCCGGTTTAAGATCAAGGCCGATCACACGGATACGCATGTTATTTTTGATCGCAAGAAAGTAATAAAGAGCAAATGTCAGATAAGACTTTCCGCACCCGAAATCAACGATAACGGCTTCACGATCTTTCGGAAGTCTGTCCTTTACATCGGCTATAAATTCAAGATATCTGTTGATCTGCCTGAATTTATCGTATTTGGCCTTAACTATCATGCCCGACTTGGTCATTACGCCAAGGTCTTCAAGAAAAGGAACGTACTCACCCTCGGAAATGATGTAGTTTTTCTCTTTATTATGCGTCACCGACTGCTCTTTTGCCGTAACGGTCCTGTTAACACATACCGTTATATTTCCCTTTTTTCCCGCAAGAACAGTAAATCCCTCTGTCTTTGTCTCAAACAAAAGCTGTCTGTAATCAGCGGGAAACACGCTCTTTGTCAAGTTTTTAAGCTGTTCGGCGTCAAGGTTTTCAAACACCTCGCGAACAGTCCTTTCTTCTTTGGAACCGGTCTGTCTTGTAACCTGATACATCCCTTTTCCTTTTATAACAACGGGACGCACCTTCATTTTTTGTGAAGATACGTCCTTGCCTGCTTTTGAAAAGACCATTCGTATAAGATCGCCGTCGTCAATCTTTTTAAGTAATTCGTCGAATGTCATTGTTGTTAAAATTTCACCTGAAACGTCTTAATTGTCTGAAATATATATTCAATTTAACAAATTTATTTCCCGATTGGTGTATCTCGGTCACTGTTTTGTCGTTTTGCAAGTTTTCCGCCAAAACGTCGTTTTCCCTTGATCTTACGCCATTTAGTAGAAGATATGACCACCAATCTGTGTTCCGCTCAGTCCCTCAATGGGGGTTCTAAAGTATACACAATTCCCTACATTTGAAAATCCGCTCATTGCTTCGTCTGCTGCCTTGTAACAGCTCGCCGTAGCTTTGTTTACAGAGAGTGCATAAGCAAGTCGACCGCTGCCGGCCGGCGAAAATTGGGACCTTTGATAGATAACGCCCGATACCGTTGAGGGATATACGGGACTCAAAACTCGGTTTATAACTACCGATCCTACAGCCACCTGACCGTCATAAGGTTCACCGCCCGCCTCACAGTAAATAAGGTTTGCAAGAAGATATCTGTCTCCGTCATCAAACGATACTTCCGAGATATCTCGCCATACCGAATTGGCCGACAGCCTCGAGAGCCTCAATTCTTCTTCGTACTGCTTCTTTAAAGCCGCTATATCTTCCTGCTGCTTCTTTAGCAGTGCCTGTTCTTCCTGAATTAAAGCCTCATACTCGTCGATCTTCCCTGTATACTCCGTCACCTTGGCGGAAGTCTTGTTGATCACGACAATAACGTTGGCTTTCTCTTCTTCGGCTTCTTCTTTCAGAAGATTTAACTCTACGTTCTCGCTTTGAAGTCTGGCTTCAAGTTCTTCGACCTCAATACGATATTGCTGATATTCGTCGAACTTCTTCTTGTCGTAAGAAGCAAGCGCATCAACGTAGTTGCTTAAAGTGATGAGCTGTGAAAAGTTCTTTGCCTGAAACATTATCTCAAGATATAAAGTTTCGCTGTCTTCGTACATGAAACGTATACGTTTCATCATTGCTTCGTACTGGACTTTTTCACGCTCTCTTGCGTCTTCAAGCTCTGCCTGCGTTTCTGCGATCTCCTGCTCCTTTTTCTCTATCTGATCGTAAAGATCGTCAAGATGAGCGCTTATCGTTTCAAGATCCGAATTCAGGCCGTTTAGTTCTTTTCGAAGAGATGACCTCTTTTTATCGAGGGAATCGAGATTCTGCTTTTCCTCATCGATCCTTTGTTCAGTTTCTTTTTTACCTTTCTCGGCTTCATCGATTTTTTCTTTCGTGGTCTTTGTAGCCTCAACATAGTAAGGCGTACTGTGTGCGGCCACGACGGCGATCAGGATGACGGCGAGAACTCTTCGGATTGTGTGTTTCAACCGCATTCTCCGTTTGTACCCGGCAGAAAGCAATTACAGATCGATCTCGATCTTTCTGCCCGTTCTTTCGTATTTATAATACTCAACGCCGGCGGCATCGAGCATCATTTTCGAAGCTTTCGTGGAGGGAGTGTCGGCATATTTGTCGCTGTCATAGACTATCGTCTTTATCCCTGCCTGAATTATGGCTTTTGCACATTCGTTGCAAGGGAACAGCGAAACATATATCTTCGCCCCTTCAAGACTTCCTCCCCGATAGTTAAGTATCGCATTAAGTTCACTGTGTGTTACGAAAGGATACTTGGTGTTAAGCGAATCGCCTTCTCTGTCCCAGGGAAATACATCATCGGAACAGTTCTTCGGAAATCCGTTGTAACCCATGGAAAGTATCTTGTTATCGGGACTGACTATGCATGCGCCGACCTGTGTGTTGGGATCTTTTGATCTCATGCCCGACAGCACCGATACACCCATAAAATATTCGTCCCACGAAATGTAATCGCTGCGTTTCACTCTGTTACCCTCCAAATACTTTTATAGTCCCCAAAACTTATTTTGTGCCGAAAATCCTGTCTCCCGCATCTCCGAGACCCGGAACGATATAAGCATGATCGTTAAGATGATCGTCCAAAGCGCCCACATACATATCAACATCGGGATGTGCTTCTTTCATGCGTTCGATTCCTTCGGGCGCAGCGATGATGCACATGAAGTGTATCTTCTTGCAGCCTTTGTCTTTAAGCATCTGAATGGCTGCTACGGATGAACCGCCCGTTGCGAGCATGGGATCTACTACAAATACTTCTCTTTCGTTGCAATCAGCGGGAAGTTTGCAATAATATTCAACCGGTTCATGAGTTTCGGGATCTCTGTAAAGACCGATGTGTCCGACTTTTGCGGTAGGAATGAGGGTGAGCATACCGTCTACCATACCAAGACCTGCTCTTAAAATGGGAACGATAGCCATCTTCTTACCTTTAAGTTCTTTTACCGTAGTCTTGCAGATGGGTGTCTCGATCTCCACGTCAGAAAGTTCAAGATCTCTTGTAGCTTCATAACAGATAAGCTGAGCGATCTCCGAGATCGTCTGTCTGAAATCCTTTGTACCCGTGTCCTTTCTTCTGATGTAACCGATCTTGTGCTGGATCAGCGGATGATCCATAACTACTACTTTTGCCATATCGTCCTCCTGGTTTTACATTATATTATTGATCTTTGCTACTCTGCGTTTGTGTTTTTCTTCTTCCGAAAAAGGCGTATCCAGAAACGTATCCACTATCTCAAGTGCCTGAAGAGTACCTATCATACCGCCTCCCATGGCAAGCATGTTCGCGTCGTTGTGCTCTCTTGTAAGTCTTGCGGATGTTTTCTCCGAACAAAGTGCACATCTTACGCCCTTTATCTTATTGGCTACCATTGAGATGCCTATTCCGGTTGTGCAAATAACGATACCTCTGTCACATTCTCCGGAACCCACCGCTTCTGCCGCGGGCTGTCCGAAATCGGGATAATCACATGAATTCATATCGTGTGTTCCAAAATCCTTGTACTCAAGTCCTCTCTTCTCCAGATGCTTTTTTACAGCTTCTTTAAGTTCAAATCCGCCGTGATCGCTTGCGATAGCTATCATATCGTTTCTCCTTTTTCTTTATACTTTGAGAACGTGGTGTCCGGCTGCCTTCATGAGTCTGTTCATGGTGGCACATCCCACACCGGTCTCCTTAAATGCTTCCGAATATATGACCTGCGCATCCTCGTCGTCAAGTTCACGCAATATTGCAAAAAGAAGCCGTGCCGCTTCATCCTCATTGTAAAATGAGCCTGCGCTCTTTATTAAAAAACGCTTGTCATATTTCGCTGTATTTTCAGCTGCCGCTATAACGGCAACTTTTTTACCTTCGATTATGTCTTTAGCTCCGAGTCGATTTATCGCATCGGCCACCTTGTCCGCGTCACCTTCGACTATCGTGAGCGGAGCATTGGGGGCATAGTGTCTGTATTTCATTCCCGGAGCTTTCGGAGCCACATCAGCGGCAGGTTCCTTTATTGCTCTGTCCCACAATACCTTTATACCCAGTGCCTTCGAAAGCATATCTTCCGTAATATAACCGGGTCTTAAGATCACGGGTGTTTCCTCTGTCAGATCGACTATCGTGGATTCGAGTCCCACGAGCGAACGACCGCCGCACAGGATCATATCTATTCGCCCGTCCATATCTTCTATGACATATTTATCTTCTGTCGGGCTCGGTTTTCCCGAAAGGTTAGCACTGGGTGCAGCCACATATCCTCCCGCAGCCTTTATGAAGGCATTTGCGATCTTATCGGAAGGCATACGTACCGCAACCGTCGAAAGACCTCCTGTCGTTTCAAAGGGAACCGCATCCGACTTTTCAAATATCATTGTGAGAGGTCCCGGCCAGAAAACTTCAGCAAGGACATAAGCTTCTTTCGGTATATACTTTACGATCTTAGAAAGCGCTCCAAGGTCGGCTATGTGAACGATGAGCGGGTTGTCACTCGGACGTCCTTTTGCGGCATATATCTTTTTTGAAGACTCGGGATTGAGGGCATCTCCTCCGAGTCCGTAAACCGTCTCGGTAGGAAAAGCAACCAGTCCGCCGGCCTTTATAACATCCCCGGCTTCCCTTATAAGTGCTTCGTCTATATCGTTTTCTTCTACTCTTATTATCTTAGTATTCACACCATTTCCATTATATCATTATTTGAAAATTCTGTACACGAAAATGGGGCTTTAAAAGCCCCATTGTTTACTGATTCATATATACTTCGATGCTGTCCCAGATATCCGGTGTTTCCTGCCCGAGCTTCCACGACGCAACACCTGCGACACCGGCCTGTTTCATGACGTTAAGTCTTACTTCAAGAGAATCCTTGTCTTCCATCCATACCTGGTAGAAAACGCCTCCGATAGTCGCCTCGCCGTAGTTTTGGTATGTTGACTCATCCCATTTGGTCTCTATGCCGTTTCGCTTTAAGAAATCCTGCGAAACCTGCATCGTAACGGCTTCCGAAGAAAGATCTTCGCCTTCCGTCTTCCACACTCTCGTATAGAAAGGAACGGCATTTATGACTCTTTCCTTGGGTACAAGATTGACAGTCGTCTCGATGCCTTTCTGCATCCAGGGAATCGAAGAAACCGAACCTGCTTCGGGAGAACCTTTGTAATGCTCATCGTAGCCCATTATTATAATGTAATCTACGAATTCACCCTGCGAATGGCGGTTATAATGTGCCGTATACTCAGTAGGCACATAGTTGTCGACCGAAATAACAAGACCATTCTCGTGACAGGCGATCGCAAGTTCTCTTATGAACTGAACATAGTGATCCGCACACTGCGATGTAACGTATTCAAAGTCCACGTTTATTCCGTCCGCTCCGTAAGAGAGGACCGATGCGACCAGTTCATTCACCAGATTTCTTCTTTTACTTGTATAGGAAAGGATCTCGTAATCGTCTATTTCGACGCCGGTATGGAAGTCGGAAATAAGAGCCCATACTTCAAGCCCCATATCGTGTGCCGCTGCCGTATAATCGGTGTTGGCAACATGCGTAAACGAACCTTCGTTGTCAACAAGCCAATACCATGTGGGAGAAATGACGTTTAGTGCCTTTGTGGCTGCAACAGCCGAACGCAGTTCGCTTCCGCCCATAGCAAACTCGATATTGTGCCATGTAAGGTTTATCTTGTGATCTCTTGTAAGATAATGAAATTCTTCTTTAGCCGCATCGCTGACGGGAGTCAACGTATCGGTTCTTTCATCTTTTAATCTGAAGTTTTCGACATAACCTATGAAACAGTCATCGGTCTTAACCTTTGTCCATTCATCCATAGGTTCAATTATCTCGACGGTGGTCCCTTCCGAAATGTCGCAAAGTATCTCGCTTTTAACACCGCCTTTTCTGCGGACCTGAGTATCGCTCTTTATCGTTGCAACGGTTCTTGTCCCCCATTCGGTGTAAACCTGAACTCTGTGGGGATCATCAAATACCTCGTATGAGAAATTCACAAACTGCTTTATGTAGTCTGCGGCAATATAAAGTTTATCGTTCTTTATATAGGAAATAACGTATCCGTAATCTTTGGATTCACCGGTCTTAACATCGGTCATCATTTTTCCGTCCACGGGACTTTCGTAAGTCGTTGAAGGAGTCGAAAACAGTAAAAGACCTTCGTTCGTGTCAAGATAGAATCTTTCCGTGAAAAGTTCTTCGATGATCTCTCTTTCAAAATAGAGATTTCCGTCGTAGAGCTTGGCATTTTTTCCGTACTTTTCGTTCTGAAGGATGATCGGAACGTCATCCTTTGCAAATATTTCAAAATAATCGTTTAAATCGGCATAATCGTGTCCGTAAGAATACTTCTCGTAAAGACCTTTTCCGAAGCTTAGAGCAAATACGATTATAATAAGGGCGATCGCGATGACCACCGGAATAACTTTCTTCATTCCCGTTCCTCCTGACCGCCCATAATTATAACAGACTATTTTAAGTCCGTCATTAAAATAAATCCTTAATATTCTTCAAATATTGTCCGATAATCTTTCAAAGAGAACCGCACGCTCTCCGGCTTTATGCCGATAATACATAATTTAATATCGAAAGATCACCGGTAACCGAATACGAAAACCTTGCTTTATAACACCCCCTGTCCTTGTTAAGTTTCGAAGCGACGCACTCAGGCGACGCCGGCTTTCCGTTTAGGAGCAGAACAACGCCGAACTCAGAAAGGCGAATCAGTTTTTCGTATAAATTTTCACTCCACTCCATAAATATACCTCCGGATGATATTCGTGATGATAACAAAACCGGTCATGTACGGTTTTACAGGGGTCCATCGGCATTCATATAATTATTTGTAAATTGACGGGATACATAATAAATGTATCCGAATCACACTTGTCCCAATACGGGTGATTGTTGAATTTTTGTTTCAAATAAATGCTGATTTCCGTCGGATCCAAAACATGTTCACTTATGTGCTGTCCGGATATTAACGTTAACAGAAATATAGAACTGAAAAGAATTTCAGAACTTTAAAAATGTAACCCCACCATCTCTCCTTCCCGAATGCGGATTGATGGATTCCCTGTGTGGTAATAATACACAATTTCCAAGATGATTGCAAGTACTTTTTTGTGTATTTTACATAAAGAAATGTGGGTAAACAAACTTCTTATTTTTTTATAAACTAAACTCTCGATTACTTGACTTAAGTTACCTTTGATACTATATTTACATCATAATAAAGAAGGATGAAAGGAGGCCCTTACGTGAAAATTGAAAAAGTAAACGATTATCAGATTCGGTGCACATTGACCCGTGAGGATCTTGCCTCCCGTAAACTTAAGATAAGCGAGTTGGCATACGGCACCAAGAAAGCCAAAGATCTCTTCAGAGATATGATGGAGATGGCTCATTGCGAATACGGCTTCGAAGCGGACAACATTCCTCTTATGATCGAAGCGATCCCCATGAATTCGGAATGTATCGTCCTTATCATCACCAAAGTTGAAGATCCCGACGAGCTCGATACCAGATTTTCCAAATTCGCCCCGGGTGTTCACGACGATGATTACGATGAAGACGAAGAAGACGAATTCGAAGAAGACAACGACGAGACCGGCTTAAGCGATCTGTTCAACAGATTCAAAGACGCTCTCGAAAAGAAATCACAACAGCTTGCAAACGGCGAGATCAAGCTTGATGGAATGGCATTTTCTTTCTCCTCGATGGCAGATATCTCTACCATCGCAAAGGGTTTGAAAGATTTCTATACCGACGACAGCAAACTGTATCGCAATAAAGAGACCGGTGAGTATCTTCTTATATTAAAACGTTCGAAGATGGATATGATAGATTTCGTGAAAGCATGCAACCTTGCTTCCGAATTCGGAGGACCCATCAAGAGCGGAAAGCTCGGCGAAGCATATCTTGAAGAACACTACGAAGTCATCTGTGCAAAAGATGCGATCGAGATAGTATCATTTTTATAATTTTACAAAAAGAAAACTCGGATGAAACCATCCGAGTTTTTTAATGTCTTTTGTTACTTAAGCTTCTGCGATTACCTTCATTAATTCTTCAATATCTATGCCGTGAACCATTGCGGCTTCCTCGAGGCTTTCACCCTGAGCCGAAGGGCATCCGAGGCAATGCATGCCTGCTTCCATAAGGATGGGTGCTATTTGGGGAGCCGTGCGTAAGATCTCGCCTATTGTCATTTCTTTTGTGATTTCGCTCATATATTTTCCTCCTGACAATCTTCATTAACAATTACAATCAAACTATATAACATACAAATTACCTTAGCAAGCATTGAAAAAGTAAAAATACTATAAAATCTCCGAATGTACTTAAAAAAGAACACTGTGCATTATTGACCGCGAATAAAGGTGAGACTATAATTGACTTACACTTCATAGACAGCATTTGGGACTGTCCCAAATGAGCACAAATACAAAACAGGAGGCATTTCAAATGAGACCGGAATGGACAGATTTTGTAGGCGGCAAGTGGGATCATGAGATCAACGTTCGTGATTTCATCCAGAAGAACTATCATCCTTATGACGGTGATGAGTCTTTCCTTGCTGGACCTACACAGAACACAAAAGACTTATGGGCAATGGTAACAGAGCTTAGTAAGAAGGAAAGAGAAGCAGGCGGCGTTCTTGATATGGACACCAAGGTTATCTCTACCATTACTTCTCACGGCCCCGGATATCTTGACAAGAGCAAAGAGACCATCGTTGGTTTCCAGACAGATAAGCCCTTCAAGCGTTCAATGCAGCCTTATGGCGGTATCCGTATGGCAGAAAAGGCTTGTTCCGACAACGGATATACAGTAGATCCTGAGATCAGTGAGTTCTTCTCAGTTCACAGAAAAACACACAACGCAGGATGTTTCGATGCTTACAACGATGAGATGAGAGCTTGCCGTTCTTCTCACGTTATCACAGGTCTTCCGGATGCATACGGAAGAGGACGTATCATCGGCGACTACAGACGTATCGCTCTTTACGGTATCGACAGACTTATCGAAGACAAGATCGATCAGAAGAACTCCACCGGACGTGTTATGACAGATGATGTTATCCGTCTTCGTGAAGAGATTTCCGAGCAGATCACAGCATTAAAGCTTATGAAGGAAATGGCAGCTTCTTACGGTTGCGATATTTCCAAGCCCGCATCAAACGTACAGGAAGCTATCCAGGCTACATACTTCGGATACCTTTCAGCAGTTAAGGAGCAGAACGGTGCAGCTATGTCACTCGGACGTACCTCTACCTTCATCGACTGCTTCGCAGAGAGAGACTTAAAGAACGGAACCTTCACCGAAGAACAGATCCAGGAATTCGTTGATCACTTCATCATAAAGCTTCGTTGCGTTAAGTTCGCTCGTACTCCCGAATACAACCAGATCTTCGCAGGCGATCCCGTATGGGTTACCGAGTCGATCGGTGGTGTTGGTGTTGACGGCCGTCACATGGTAACAAAGATGAGCTTCAGATATCTTCACACACTTGAGAACCTTGGCGCAGCTCCCGAGCCCAACCTTACGGTTCTTTGGTCAACAAGACTTCCTGAGAAATTCAAGAAGTTCTGTGCTAAGATCTCTATCACAACATCTTCCATCCAGTATGAGAACGATGACCTTATGCGTGTAACTCACGGTGATGACTACGGTATCGCATGTTGCGTATCCTCCATGAGAATCGGTAAGGAAATGCAGTTCTTCGGTGCTCGTGCTAACCTTGCAAAGTGCCTCCTCTATGCTTTAAACGGTGGTGTAGACGAAGTTACCAAGAAGCAGGTTGGTCCCAAGTATCGTCCTGTTGAAGGTGATTACCTTGACTACGACGATGTAATGGCTAAATACACCGACATGATGGAATGGCTTGCAGATGTATACGTTAACACTCTTAACGTTATCCACTACATGCACGACAAGTACTGCTATGAGAGAGCTCAGATGGCTCTTCATGACAGAGACGTACGTCGTTACTTCGCTACCGGTATGGCAGGTCTTTCGGTTGTTGCCGACTCGTTATCTGCTATCAAGTATGCTAAGGTTAAAGTTATCCGTGACGAAGACGGTATCATCACCGATTTCGAGACCACAGGTGACTTCCCTAAATACGGTAACGATGATGACCGTGTTGACTCCATCGCTCAGGAGCTTGTACACAAGTTCATGACCATGATCAGAAGACATCATACATACAGAGACGGTTTCCCGACCATGTCAGTTCTTACCATTACCTCTAACGTTACATACGGTAAGGCAACAGGTAACACCCCTGACGGACGTAGAAAGGGACAGCCTTTCGCTCCCGGTGCAAACCCGATGCACAGACGTGATACTCACGGTGCAGTTGCTTCACTTTCATCTGTTGCTAAGCTTCCTTTCATGGATTCTCAGGACGGTATCTCAAATACCTTCACGATCATCCCCGGAGCACTCGGTAAGGAAGATCAGATCTTCGCAGGTGATATCGAAGTAGATCTTAACAAATAAATTTACAACAATTACAGGAGGTGAACCCAATGGATTCAAATGCAATGATCGATGACCTTGTAAAAATGCTTGACTCAGACATGAGCAACGGTGTAGGACATGTGAACGTCGACTTCGACGAGAACTCTCAGGGAAAGACCGTTCAGACCATGGGATGCACCGATTGTTCAAGAACTCCCCTGGCATGCAGTGTTCCGACACTTCATCAGGGACTCGACGATTACGAATAATCATAAGGAGGACAAAAATATGGCAGCTAATGCAGCTCAGGTTTCAAACCTTGTTTCATTACTTGATGGTTACGTTACCAAAGGTGGACATCACCTTAACGTTAACGTTTTAAACAGAGATACTCTTTTGGATGCACAGGCTCATCCCGAGAATTATCCTCAGCTTACAATCCGTGTATCGGGTTACGCTGTTAACTTCATTAAGTTAACTCCCGAACAGCAGGCTGATGTTATTTCCCGTACATTCCACGAAGCTATCTAATCAAGCTACAACGAGAGCCCGGAGAAATACTCCGGGCTCATTTTTATAGGAGATCAGTATGCAGGGAAGAATTCATTCACTCGAAAGCTTCGGTACGGTTGACGGACCCGGAGTAAGATATGTAGTGTTCTTTCAGGGTTGTCCCATGAGATGTGCTTATTGCCACAATCCGGACACCTGGGAACTTAACGCAGGCGAACTCATGGATTCGGATTATATCATCGAACAGTTCGAGCGTAACCGCAGTTTCTATACTACCGGCGGTATCACCGCAACAGGCGGAGAACCGCTCATGCAGATAGACTTCCTTACGGAACTCTTTACGAAAGCCAAAGAAAAGGATATCCATACGTGTCTCGATTCATCGGGTATTGCGTTCAATCCAAACAATCCCGAGCTTATGGCTAAGTTTGACAAGCTTATCAAAGTTACCGATCTTGTCATGCTTGACATTAAACATATCGATCCCGAAAAACACTTCGCACTTACCAAACAGCACAATGAAAACATTCTTGCATTTGCACAGTATTTAAGTGATAACGGTGTTGATTTATGGATAAGACACGTTGTTGTTCCGGGACTCACCGATGATGATGTTTATCTTGAGAAGCTCGGATACTTTATCGGCGGTCTTAAGACATTAAAGGCTTTGGATGTACTTCCATACCACACTATGGGTGTGGTCAAATATGAGAAGCTAGGTATCGAATATCCGTTAAAGGGTGTACCCGCCATGAGCCAAAAGACCGCTTTGGAGAAAAAAGAAGTTATTCTTAAAGGCATAAAAGAACGTCGTAAAGACGACAATACGGAACATACGAATCTTTGATCCGTTATTCTCCGTCTTTCTTTCGATTCTTCATTAAAAATTTACTTGTTAATTTTTCAGGTATATATTAGAATGGTTACGACAAATAAGTATAAATACAAGGAGGAAAAAGTTATGGCATTTTGTATTGGTGACAGCTGCGTATCTTGCGGATCTTGCGAATCTCAGTGTCCTGTAGGAGCTATCAGCGCAGGCGATTCAAAGTTTGAGATCGATCCCGCTGTTTGCATTTCTTGCGGCGCATGTGCAGGCCAGTGTCCTGTAGGAGCTATTTCCGAGGAATAATATAAGATTGCAGGTTATACTAAAAGAATAAAAAAAGAGCCTTACGGCTCTTTTTTTTATTCTCTCTTATTGTCTCTTGCGAGATTTGCGAATTTGGTAAGTTCGGGCAGCCACGCAAGCTCAACCGTTCCGATGGGACCGTTACGCTGCTTGGCTATTATTATCTCAGAGATGCCTTTTCTTTCGGTATCTTTAAAATAATAATCTTCTCTGTATATGAACATTACAACGTCGGCATCCTGCTCAATCGCTCCGGACTCACGAAGGTCCGAAAGTATGGGGCGTTTATCGGGACGCTGTTCAACGGCACGGCTTAACTGCGAAAGTGCAATGATAGGAATGTTAAGCTCTCTTGCAAGACCTTTGAGCGATCTTGAAATGTCCGATATTTCCTGCTGTCTGGATTCGGTTCTTCCCGATCCCGACATGAGCTGTAAGTAGTCGATCATGACAAGCGAAAGACCGTGCTCAAGTTTATACTTTCTGCACTTTGAACGAAGCTCCGATACCGTTATACCCGGAGTGTCATCTATGATAAGTTTGGATTCACCGATCTGTCCGGCTCCGTCAACAAGCTCTTCCCACTCTGAATCGGTAAGATTACCGGTCCTTAACTTCTGAGCATCAACACCCGACTGAAGTGAGAACATACGGTTTACAAGCTGTTCTTTTGACATTTCGAGAGAGAATATCGCCATACACGTTTTGTTACGGATGGCAACGTTCTGCGCGATATTTAAGGCAAACGCCGTCTTACCCATTGAAGGACGGGCAGCCACAAGTATAAGATCGGCATTCTGAAGTCCCGCAGTCTTATAATCAAGATCGATAAATCCGGTTGCTATACCGGTCACGGCTCCCTTGTTTCGGGCCGCGATCGCTATCTTATTAAGCTGATTGTTTACGGCAACGCTTATCGGAACATAATCGTTAAAGTTACGTTTCGATGCAACCTTAAACACATCCTTTTCGGCAGTGTCAAGGATGTAATCAAGTGGTTCTTTTGCGTTGTAACAGGAATTGGCTATCCCTTCCGTTACGGTGATAAGCTTACGAAGCGTGGACTTTTCCGCAATAATGTTAGCATAATGTTTTGCGTTTGCCGCCGTCTGAACGGTATTGATTATATCGGTGACAAACGACATATCTGATACTTCGGGCGGAACATCCTTTTCTTTAAGCCTGTCATGGATGGTGATAAGGTCTGCCGGTTTTCCCTCGTTATAAAGTTCTACAATAGTTTCAAAAAGGATCCTGTTTTGCTTTATATAGAAATCTTCTCCGGTAACTATCTCGGAAACGACCATTATCTGGTCTTTATCCATAAGCATGGCACCAATCGCGGATTTCTCTGCAGCCGCATCGTACGGCATGATCCTCTTCTGCCATTCCTCAGCCATTTTCTTCAACCTTTACTTTAAGTTTGGCCTGAACTTCGGGATGAAGTTTTACCGTTATCTCATAAGCACCGAATGCTTTGATCGCTTCGGGAAGTACTATCTTTTTCTTGTCTATCTCGACACCGTGCTGTTTCTTCGCCTCTTCGGCTATCTCTTTGGAAGAAACCGAACCGAATGCTCTTCCGCCTTCTCCGGCTTTCATCTTAACGACTACGGTAAGCTTTGAAAGCTCTTCTGCAAATTCTTTGGCTTTTGCCAGGTTCTCGGCAGCAACTTTTGCCTCGTTTGCTTTCTGCAGTTTAAGAGTGTTTAAATTGCCCGAAGAAGCCTCAACACCGAGCTTCTTGGGAAGAATGAAGTTACGTGCGTATCCGTCGTTAACTTCAACTATCTGATCTTTCTTACCAAGAGATTTAACGTCCTGAAGTAATATTACCTTCATTAAATTTCTCCTCCTTCTATCATACTGTCGAGCGTGCTCTTCAATCTTTCGATAACCTCTTCGACAGTACTGTTCTCTATCTGTGTTCCGGCGATACTCATATGTCCGCCGCCGCCCATCCTTTCCATGACGATCTGAACGTTGAGTTCGTCGATTGAACGGGCACTTATATATATCGTACCCTGGAAATCCGTAAGTACGAAGCTAGCCTTGATACCCTTGATGTTAAGAAGCTCATTGGCAGCCTGCGCGCCGATAACCGTCGGACTTGAAATTCCTTCGGTAGCACATACCGAGATCGCATAAAACTCTCTGTATATTTCGGCATCGCTTACGCAGTCCGCTCTTGTCTTGTATTCGATGGCATCTTCCCTGAACATCTTTCTGACTCTAACGACATCTGCGCCGTTTCTCTTTAAGAAAGCGGCAGCTTCAAACGTCTTAACGCCGGTCTTTTGATTGAAGTTGTTGGTATCGATCATGATACCCGAATATAGGCAATCTGCTTCTTCGTTCTTTATCTTGATGGCATCGGTAGTGTACTGCATGATCTCTGATACCATTTCACAGGCAGAAGACGCATAGGGCTCAACATATGACAATGTTGCGTTCTCAACATATTCCGCACCCTGTCTGTGGTGATCGAGAACGACTATCGATTTTGCTTTCTTTATAAGCTCTTCGCATTCGGTCATCTTTGGCTTGTTAACGTCCACGATCACCAGAACGGCGTTGTTGCCTATTTCCTCAAGAGCACGGTTGGAGTTTATTATCATGTCCTGATCGTACTCGGGATTGTCCGAGAACATATCGACCATGGGCTGCATGGAAGTCGTGACCGTATCCAGAACGATATGTGCCTTACGGTCAAGAGTTTTAGCGATCCGGTATATTCCGACACTGGCACCGAAGCTGTCCACATCGCCTCTCTTGTGACCCATGATGAATACCTGATCTTTACTTGTGATTATTTCCATCAGAGCATGTGCTTTAACACGCGCCTTAACTCTGGTATTCTTATCAACCTGCTGGCTCTTTCCGCCGTAGTAATTTATCTGATCCGGAGTCTTAACTACCGCCTGATCTCCGCCTCGACCGAGTGCAAGATCGATCGCCGCTCTCGCAAACTCGTAATCCTGTGCGTATGAAAGTCCGTCAAGGCCGACACCGATACTGAGCGTAGCAGCCATATCGTTACCGATATTTACCGTCTTTACGTCTTCAAGAAGATCGAACTTCATCTCTTTGAGAGCCGCTACCGCGCTCTTTCTTAAGATGACCATATACTTGTCTTTTTCCATCTTCTTTGTGATACCGTCAACGGAAGACATGTATTTGTTGATCTTTCTTTCGATGAGAGCCGTAAGGAGCGAACGTCTTACTTCTTCGACACTTTCCATTACTTCATCGTAGTTGTCCAGATAAACAAGACCTATAGCAAGACTCTGATCGTCAACTTCTCTTAATGCAAGCTTTAAAGCCGTATTGTCAAAAAGATAAAGAGCGATAAGATAACCGGCAAAGTTCTCTGTCTCGATGAGGTTGGAATTGTCGGCCATCTCCTTTACGGAGACTTTCTTTAACTTACATATATAGTCGAGATTGTTGTACTTTATCTCAAGTTCATTCTCGTTGAAATCGTCCACACCGTCCGGGATCTTATCCTCGGTCAGTTCGGGAAAATAAGATGTTATGGATCTGTCGAGACCCTTATCGGCTGCCGTTACCTTATCGAAAGCGGTATTGGACCAAATGATCTTACCGTTCTCGTCGAGTATCGCGTGAGGAAGATCGAGAGACTTTAACAGCTGTCTTTGGATCTGCCCGTATTGTGTGGCAAAGCTTATAAGCTCATATACTATCGCCGGAGAATTCCTATAAAGAAGCGTACAGATAACCGCAAAATACAATACCAGGAAAACGCTTAAAACCACACCTGCTTTAACATTCAACAGATAAATGTAAACATTTACCAGAACAAGAACAAGTCCCAGCACCAGCGATGCCAGAAGATATCTTTTTATCCTGCCTCTAACCTTAACTTTACTTTTCATATCGTTCCTTTTTAACCCAACCTCATTAAACAAAAAACCATCCACATAATAATATAGCACAAAGATGTCAACAGGGCGAGAAAAATAACGCTTAATCGTGACATATTTGTGCTTATTGTTTACATATCAAAATCCGGAATAAAACTCTCTTTTGCGACTTCTCTTTCCTGAATGTAGGCGTTCTCTATTCCAAGAGAGAGTGCATAATCGACAACCTTGTCATATTCTCTTTTGGTAATTCGTCTGTTTAATTCCGCGTGTTCTTTAAAGGGACCGCATATGGGTGTGTACTGGCTCATTATGCTTATCTTTATTTTCGATCCGTATGTGTCGTAAAGATATTTAAGTACCTCTTTTGAGTTGTTCACGTGTCCGGGAAGTACCAGATGCCTCACTATCACGGACGTCTGGCTCACCATCTCTTCTATCGCTTTTTTAGCAACTTCGGGGTAGTCGGGGGCCAAAGAAAACTCTTTCGAAAGTGCGGGGTCTAAATATTTAAGGTCGGGAAGATATATGTCCACGTAACCCTTTAACAGCTTTAAAGTTTCAACGGATTCATAACCCGATGAATTGTAGACCACAGGAATGGTAAGGCCTTTTTCTTTGGCCATGTCCAATGCATCAAGAATTGACGGTACAAACATCACAGCTGTTACTAAATTAATATTAAGTGCACCCTTATCCCGGAGATTTAAGAAGACATCTGAAAGCTCGGATACGGAGAGTTCCCGTCCCGACTTTGTATCGGCTCTTGATATCGTATGATTCTGACAATAGATACACCCAAGATTACACCCTGTAAAAAACACGGTTCCGGAGCCTTCTTTACCGGAAATTTCCGGTTCTTCCCAAAAGTGAAGATCGGCCCTGGCTATCTTTACCGTATTCTTCTGTCCGCAATATCCTGTTTTTCCTTCGTTCCGATCGACTCCGCATTTTCTTGGGCAGAGCATGCATCGATCGTACAATCTTTCCCGTTCCACTCTTTTCTCCGGGGCAAAAACCCGCCTGTTTGCTGCAGGCGGGATGCTTTCTTTATCACTTATTATCATATACTGCTTTTGCAATGACTACATCGGGGCGCAAATACGGTATCAGCATAGCCTGAAAAGCATGATAAAGATCTGATTTTCCCGGCCATACCGTGCCTTTCAATCTGTTGTTTCGATCGAGCTGATGATACCAGGAGCCGACCGAATGATCGATCACCGTTGAGTCAAGATACTTCATGAACGACGCATAGTCGTCGGCGTATTTTTTATCGTTCGTTATCCTGTAAAGCACGGCTGAAGTATTGATCGCTTCGGCAAGAGTCCAATGCATGCGGTCATGCACGACCGGTTTGCCTTCCCAGTCCGTGGTATATACTATACCTTCCGCTCCGTCCGCACACCAGGCGTCTTTGATCGCACGATCGTACAGTTTAAGAGCCGCTTCCATATAGTGGGAGTTATCACTTTCTTTGAACCTTTTTGAGATGCACCACTGAGCTATGAGGCGCGCCCACTCGATTCCGTGACCGGGAGTGGCGCCGTAGGGCTTAAAAGGATCGTCCGGTTTTTCCCTGTTCATATCAAGATCGGGCTTCCAGTCCGAAGTGAAATGCTCCGGGATACGGTAATCGTTATCCTTTGCCCAGTTTATGACATGATCGATTATGCGGCCGGCTCTTTGATGATACTTATCATCGTCAAGGCAATCGGCAACAGCCAGGAACGCCTCTACCGTATGCATATTTGCATTAAGTCCTCTGTAACTGTCAAGGACCTTAAATTCGGTGTTCCAGGTATCGCAGGAAAGCCCTTCTTCTTCGTTCCAGAAGTATTTGTCATAGGTTTCCAGCGCATCTTTTAAAAGATCAAAAGAACCTTCTATCCCTGCAAGATATGCGCTCGTAGCCGCAAGTATCACAAATGCATGAGCGTAACATTGCTTTTGAGGAACAATATCTCCGGTCGCGGTCACTCCGGCATACCAGCCTCCGTGAGTCACATCTTTCAGTTCACCGGTAAGACCCTTTAAAGCCGCTGCCGCGAGCTTATCCGCACCTTCGTATTTCATCATGGAACCTATGCTGTATACATGCGCCATTCTGCAGGTTATCCAGGTCTCTCTGTTTCTGTCGACCCAAGGTGTTCCGTCATCCGAAAGGTAGTAGCTTCCGCCTCCCGGTGAAGGAAATCTTTTTCCGAAGTTTAACAACGCCAATGCGTTTTCAGTGAGAAACTCCTTATTTTCCTTTGTGTCGATCATGTATCTTTCGTCCATGAAATTGCTCCTTGAAAACTGTTTTTACCCCTTAACTATCTTATGGAATAGACGCTTCTCACTTCCAGTCCCGCAGGATCACCCTTTAAGATCTTAACTTTTCTTTCGCCCTTTTCCATATCAAAGAAATTGTCCGACAGTATAAGATCGTCGGAAGCGTTCCTTATCTCAACACTCTTTGCATAATGCTTTGCGAAGACCGTTATCTCGTCATTTTCTACCTTTACCGTAAGCTCGGGATCGGAAAAATCAAAGTGTTTGGGCGGACAGAAAAGAACACTGCCCTGCGATACCGCTTCGCCGTTTTCGATAAGTCGATAGCTTACGTGATCTTGATAAAGTGAGGCATCGGGAAGCATTACGACATCGAGCCACTTTGAAGACATGGCATCTACATCAACATTTATGCTGTCTTTCTTGATAACTTCATCGTTTTCGTTTATAAGTTCCCACTCTACCGTGGCGTTTCTTGCTTTCATGGTCTCGTTTGAGACGTTAAGCCTTACAGACTTCTTAACTTCGTAGGGCTCTGCATTCACATTCATGTTCTGCGTAAGAAGCCCTTCTTCCTCACATGATACCATAAAAGGAGCAAAGAATCTTTTTGCGTAGTAATGAAGTGCCTTCCAGCGTCCGTAGTAGTCTATCGACGACCAAGAAGCCACGGGCCAGCAATCGTTTAGCTGCCAGTATACCGTTCCCATACAGCGGCCCCTGTTTCTTCTGAAATGCTCTACGCCGTAACGGATGGCCTCGGCCTGAAGAAGCTGAGACGCATATATAAGAGTATCAAGCGTAGTGGGATAAAGAAACGTCTGCTCCATGTAATTCATGATCTTGCCGTTTGCGGAGGCATTTCTCTGGTGCTTCTCCATCACGTAAGAGAATACGTTTCTGTCCTTTGGCAAAGTGAATTCCTCGATCGTTTTGATCGAAGGGAACGACTGGAAGCCAAACTCGGATAAGTATCTGAAATAGAACTTTCTGTATTCGGTGAACGGTTTGTTTCCGTGCCATACATCCCAGTAATGAACATCTCCTCTGTCGGGGGAGTTTGGATCGTCAAATCCGCCTCCGCACGAAGGCGATGCAGGCCAGTAAAATCTGTCCGGGTCTTCCGTTTCAAGAAGTCTGGGAAGCAGATACTCATACATCTTTACATAGTCGCTCTTTATCTCGTTTTTGGCGCCCCACTCTCCTTTGTCGACAAACATCTCCATTTCGTTGTTGCCGCACCAAAGTCCCAAAGAAGGATGGTGGTAAAGACGTCTTATATTATCTCTAAGCTCTGCCAGTATATTTTCTTCAAAATCTCTTGTCAGTCTGTAGTTTGCGCAGGCAAACATAAAGTCCTGCCATACCACGAGACCGAGTTCATCGCACGCATCGTAAAAATCGTCGGAAGGATAAAGACCGCCGCCCCAGACACGGATACAGTTAAAGTGGGCATCCGCACACTGTTTTAAGAGATTGCGCGTTCTTTCTTTGTTACATCTTGGAAGAATATTGTCCTCGGGGATGTAATCCGCACCCATGGCGAAGAACTTTACATTATTTATCACATGAGCAAACTCGGAACCGAACTCATCCTTTTTCGTGCTCATCTCAAGTTTTCTGAGACCGATACGTTTTTCACATTTGTCGCAGACTTCTCCCGCTTCGTCAACAAGCTCAGTGATCACGGTATATAAAGGCTGCCCGCCCAGACCGTTTGGCCACCAAAGAAGCGGATCGGGTATTGAGATCTCGCTTTCTTTTGATATATCGTGCCTGTCGACTGCCGTTTTTCCGCCCGGATCGATAACACTTACAAGTGTCTTAAGGCCGTCCGTCAACGGGCCTTCCAAAGAAACTTCCGCGCGAAGGGTTACGTTTGAAAGATCGGCATTAAACGACTGCCTTAAGTATACGCGGGTAAAGCGGGCTTTCTTTACCTGCAACAGTTCGATATCTTTCCATATCCCGGCGTCGGGAAGTCTCGGACCCCAATCCCAGCCAAACATGTAATGACCTTTTCGGATCTTCGGGAAGCCTCTCATGGCGTCCTCTGTTCCCAAAATGGCGGGATCTTTTTCGAACTCTTCCTGTATGAACCGTACAGGTGAATGAAATAATATCACCAGCTTATTAACACCGGGCAAAAGAAGCTCCTTCACCGAATATTCCCATGTCCGATGCATATTGTCAGCACTTGCCAGTGCCTTACCGTTAAGCGTTATATCCGCAAGCGTATCAAGTCCGTTAAAACGAAGGATGACTTCGTCGGAAGCGGCCAGATCATCCGCGTTTACATTGAATTCGCCCTTGTACTCAAAATCATTTTTCATGAGTTCAAGAGCGAAGTTTTCGTTGTCCCTGTAGTAAGGATCGTCTATCATGCCTGCATTTAACAGGTCGTTATATACCGAACCCGGAACCGAAGCGGGAATATAATCCTCTTTGGCGTCGGGACCGTTTACAATGCGCATTTTAAATCGCATATTGTTTTCTATTCGTTTCATTTAAGATTCCTTTCAATTTCCTCTCTTCCCGGAATTGCCGGTATTCCGCCGGGTTTTTGAACACAAAGTCCTCCCGATACTGCTCCGTATCTGCCGGCGATATTAAGCTTTTCGCGGTTCAGATCGGAAACGGTGGTGACGTTTTGCATTATAAGTGAAGAAAGAAAGCCTCCCCAATAAGCGTCACCTGCACCGGTGGTATCGACTGCTTTAACGTCCAAGGCGGGGATATCCGTCGACGTGCCGTCATAGAATATCCTGGCACCTTTACTGCCGAGTGTTTCCACTACAACACTTATATCGTATTGTTTCATGAAATCAAAGATGTTTTCTTCCCCTCCCACAAAGACAAGTTCTTCGTCGGATATTTTAAGAAAGTCGGTATAGGGGAATAACACTTCGGATTCTTTAAGGCAATCCTCCACGCTCCATATCTTATCTCTGTAATTGATATCAAAACTTACCATTTTACCGTTTTCTTTTGCTTTCTTTACGGCATAGAGAACGGCGTAACGTTCGGCTGTTATGCCGGACTGGCTGACAGACCCCACGTGAATGATGTCCCAAGAAGAAATATCCGCTTTATCAACATCATCTGTATCAAGAAGCATATCCGCTCCGGGTTTTCTGGCGAACGTAAACGATCTGTCACCCGTTTCGTCCAAAGTTACAAATGCCAAAGTGGTCGTAGCTTTGTCGGTAAGTTTTGGAACAGGTATCTTCACATCGTTGTCTTTTAAAGTCTTTACAAGAAGCTTTCCGAAATCATCATTTCCCATGCACCCCAGAAAACCTGCTTCTATTCCGTTTTTTGCTACACTTACGGCCACATTTGCCGGTGCGCCACCGGGATTGGCTGTATAAGTGTTTGTCATTCCCTTAACGGGTGTAAAATCTATTAAAATTTCTCCGATGCAGAGTACTTTCATTACCGTTTTTATTTCCTTTCAAAGCTATATTGCCTTAACTGAGCTTCTTTCTATGAGTGAGCCCATGACCAGCACACGACCGGCCGTATATTCCGCATTTTCAAGTTTTTCGAGCATTATCTTTATAACATTTCTTACAAGCGCATCGGTATCGACACCGTAAGTCGTTATCTTGGGCGAGCTCATCTCGGCATAAATAAAGTTATCGAATGCCACTACCGAAACATCGTCGGGTACGTTGTAGCCCATATTTTGAAGCTTTTGAACAAAATTGAACGCTACGGCGTCGGAATTGCACACAAAAGCGGTGGGCATTTCTTTCGGAAGTTCAAACTCGATAAAATCGCCTTCCTCGTCTCTGTCCTCTATGCGCCACTCATCCTTTACGGGAAGCCCCGCCGACAGCATTGCCCTGTAATAGCCGACATACCGGTCCATAATACTTGAAGTGCTGCCTATGCTGCCTACAAATCCGATCTTTTTGTGTCCTTTATGTATAAGATAATTGGTAAGTATGCTCGATCCGAAAACACTGTCGCTTATAACAGCATCTTCGGTCACATCCTCGTCGTAGAAGTCCATATATAAAATAGGGAGGTTATAGCTTCTTAACATGTTGAGGTATTTCTTGGACATCTGGCCGAGGATGATGATACCTTCAATCCTGCCCGATGAGATAAGCGCAGGCGGTTCAAGTATCTTTTCAGACTTTCGCATTATTATCTCGAGCATTCCCATCTGACCCGCATCGGTCAGCTTCATCATGGTTTTCTCGTACAGTCTGCTGTAATATGCATCCTTTGTGATGAAGTGCTCGCTTACGATAATGCCTATATTGTGACGCTTCTCAACAGTTTCTTTGGTCCCTTTTGTATAGGTGTAACCCATCTCGGCAGCTTTCTTTATTATCATTTCTCTCACTGCGTCGCCAACGCCGTCTTTACCCGACAAAGCCTTTGAAACAGATACGGTACTAAGTCCAAGTTCCTTTGCTATATCGGACATTGTAACGGTTTTTCTGGTCATACCGGCCACCTCCGTTTGTTTTACTTAATAACTTAATTATAGTTAAATTAAGTAATTCTGACAATCGTAAGGGAGATCATTTTTATCCTTTTACCGCACCGAGAGTAAGTCCGGCATATATCTGTTTCTGGCAGAGGATAAAGACTATCAAAGCCGGCAGCATTGAGATGATAACACCTGCGCATATGAGATTATATTTACTTCCGAGAGGCCCCACGAAAGTATACAAAGATGTGGCCACGGTGGAAAGCCTGTTCTTATCCTGAAGATACAGCTTTGCCATGTAGTACTCGTTGTAGGTTCCCACACCTTTTAAAATGCAGGATGTAACGATGGCCGGCTTAAGAAGCGGAAACAATATCTTATAAAAGATAGTGAAATAGGAGGCTCCGTCAACTATAGCCGATTCATCGAGCGACACATCTATATTTTCAAAGAACTGTATATAGATATAGATCGCTATTACATCCGTACCGCACATCAAGACAATGTATCCCGGAAGGGTATTGATGAATTTCAGTTTATACATTATCTCATATACGGATATCTGCATGGCAATTCCGGGAAGCATTGTTGCAAAAAGAAACATATTCCTGATAAGCGTATTCCCCGGGAATTTGAAACGATTAAGCACATATGCCAGCTGTGTTCCGAACATAGTTGAAAAGAACAGCACGCATACGAGTATGATCGTAGAATTCAAGAAGGCGCGCCCCATACCGGCTTTATTAAAAGCACTGATAAAATTATCAAAGTTAAGCCAGTTTTGCGGCAGCGTCATAACATTTGTATTTTGATATTCATAGTCATCCTTAAATGCCGTTATTACGCACGATACTACCGGTAACAATGCGAAAAATGAGAAGAATACCAGTGAAAAATACTTAACTGCAGTAAGAACGATCTTACCGGCTTTTTCAAGTGCATTCATTGCGTTT
Source organism: Lachnospiraceae bacterium (assembly GCA_024687305.1). GTDB lineage: Bacteria > Bacillota > Clostridia > Lachnospirales > Lachnospiraceae > UBA1258. The sequence goes on from JAILEQ010000064.1 coordinate 50,369, forward strand.
TCCTTTCTTTTTACCTATTTATGCATCACTGTTCTTAAAGACATATTTGAAGAACAGCTTTTGCAATATGGTCACCGTAAAGATTATTAAAAGAAGTACCACCGCCATTGCCGATGCCAGACCGACTTTTTGCTGTGTATGCGCTATCTCGTGCATGACCACGAAATACGTTCCCGTTCCGTTCGCACCGTCGGTGATAACAAAAGGAGGCTCGAAAGCACTAAGCGAACCCGATATCGAAAGAATGACATTCAGAACAAAGATCGTCTTTATGCTGGGAAGGATGATGTACTTAAACTGTTGGAACCTGTTGGCTCCGTCAAGCATCGCTGCTTCGTAGAGTTCACCGTCTACCGACATTATCGCTCCGATGAACAGCACCATGTTTTGACCGAAATATCTCCATACGGAGGTCCCCACCAGGGAAATATTGTTAATGCTTCGGTCTTTTAACCAGTAAGGAAGATTTTCCAGTTCAAATCCGCACCACTGAAGTACGGTATCAAACACAAAACCTCTTGTATAAAAGAATTTGAAGATAAAACCTATCGCTATACCGTTTATAAGGAAAGGGAAGAACATAAAGCCCTTAAACAGATTTCCTCCCTTAACCTTAAAACTTAATATGGTGGCCAGGTACAGTGCCAAAGTCAGCTGTACCACCGAACCGCCCATATAGTACAATGACAGCTTAAGAGCCCCGAAGCAGTCGCTTCTTGAAAATACCTTCGCGTAGTTTTTAAGTCCTACAAATTTTCTGACCCCGACGTACTTCATGTTAAAAAAGCTGAATTTGACAGTCTCGGCAAAAGGTATATATGTAAAGACCAGCAAAAGCAGCAAGGGAACTACCATGAAGGCTATCATCACAAGCACTTTCTGTCCGTCACGGCTCCTAAGCCATTCTATGAATGATCGTTTTCTGTGTACAGTCACATTCTTAGTCATTGCACTATCTCCTGTTTATTGATCGACAGATATGCCAAGCTCTTCCTGAGCTGCGTTCCACTTGGAGGTCCAATCCGCATAAATGTCGTCAAGAGTCTCCGAACCTGTTGCTGCCGCTTCAATAATCCTCTGAACCTTGTCATTTCCGCCTGCATTGAAAGAAAGCTCGGACTCTGCGTTCATATCGTTAAGATATGTTTCTTCTCCTGCCTTTGCAGGCTGATCGGAAGCCACTTCACATCCGTTGAATGCTGCATACATATCGGGGTTCTTACCGCCCTTAACTACGGTGTAACCGCCTTCGTTGTAGCACCAGTCGGACTTCTCAACCATCCACTTAACAAAGATGAGAGCTGCGAGTTTGTTGTTGTCGGAAGCATTTACATTGATACAGTAGTTGTAGTCACCGCCTGCTGCGACGTACTGTTTTCCGCCTACAGTCATGGGGAAAGGCATATATCCTACGTTTTCGGGCGTATCGCCTGCTTCCTGCATCTGAGCATATGCCCACGATCCGAGAACCATCGTTCCGATCTCACCGCGGTTTAACATGCCCTTGCAGCCTTCCCAGTCGGTTGTTGTGTAGTCGTCTTCGATAAGATCGTTTGCAACTGCGTCAAAGAGAATTCTGTAAAGATTGTAGATACCTGTGTCATCGCCGGGATCTTTGAAAGGCTCTGCTGTGTGAACAAACTTCTGATTCATAAATGTGTTGTCACCGTTTGATACAACGCCGATGTATGCATCCCATGCACCCATTGTCCAGCCTGCGGCATAGTTGGTGTAAAGCGGGATGGCGTCGGTATTGTCTTTGATGAGCTTAAGATCTGCAAGGAACTCGGTAGGAGTTGTGGGAAGTTTATCGATTCCCGCATCTGAAAATACCTTCTTGTTGTAAAGAACGCCCTGCGCATTTGCCATGTAGGGGATACCGTAGCATTTGCCATCGAATTCCCAGGAATCAACAAAGTTAAGTTCCTTGGAAAGATTGTCCAAAGAATCGAAAGGCATGAAATATGTTGCAAGATCGCTCTTGTCAACTGCGGGTATGAACATTACGTCGCCCCAGTCGCCTGTTGAAAGACGAAGTAAAGCATCTTCCGCATAATCGGTTATTGCTTCCATTTCAACTTTAATGTTAGGGAACTCTTTGTTAAATTCAGCTACCATCTTGTCCATCGTTCCGTCTTCCGCACGGTCCGTTTTGTGATGAACGAATTTAATGGTTGCTGCCGTGTCGGTATACTTTGAAAGATCAAGCTGTGTATAAGTGGGAATATCTCCTCTTTCAGCGATCACTTCCGCCGTAACGTCCGACTTTCCTGTGTCTTCCGAAGAAGACTGTCCGCCTGTCTCATTGCCGCATGCAACCAACGATAACGTCAGAACCGAAGCAAGACAGATCGATAAAACCTTTTTCAACTTCATAAACATTTCCTCCTTAATGTGTTTTGCTTAAAATTAGTTTAAGCAATGTTTGTTTTACTTAATTTAGTATAAGTGTTAAGTAATTTTAGTCAAGGAGATTTAGGAAATTTTACTCGATTTCTTGTTGATTTTTACCTAATTAACAATTTTGCGTGTTGTCGTTTGTGCATTTTCAACAACAAAAGGGTAATCATGTTTACTTGGGATTGTTTTTGATGAATGAATTGTTTGAGAAATTTACTTAATTAGAACTTAATTTACTTAACTTTAATTAATGAAGAAATGTATTTCGAAGGACTAAAAAACCCGCCTGTAGATCAGGCGGGTATTTTCTCTACCGTATAATCATTAATCCTGCTGGTAAGGCATGAGTGCGATGTGACGTGCACGCTTGATGGCAAGAGTAAGAGCTCTCTGATGCTTTGCGCATGTGCCGGTGATTCTTCTGGGAAGAATCTTACCACGCTCAGATACGTATCTCTTTAACTTGTTGACATCCTTGTAATCGATAACATTATCTTTACCACAGAATGCACATACTTTTTTACGTCTGCGCATGCCACCTCTTCTTCTTACAGGTGCATCTGCCTTATCGCCTTTTTCAGCTTTATTAAATGCCATAATTAGCCTCCTTAAAAACTATCTTCCGGGTTGTGCAAAGGGAAGATCCTCGTCGATTCCTTCAGGCACGTTCATGAAGCCGTCGCCTGCCGCAACCGGAGCGGGTGCTGCTGCTTCCTGGTATCCCCCACCGTTGGAAGAGCTTGCATTCTTGCTCTCTGCAAATTCCTGATCCTCAGCGATAACATCAGTGGTATAAACCTTAACACCGTCTTTGTTGGTATAAGAACCGGTCTGAATACGTCCGGTAACGAGTACCTTTGTGCCCTTGTGTAAATACTTCTCAGCAAATTCACCGGCACGACCGAAAGCGGTAATGTTAATGAAGTCAGCGGTTTGATCACCTTCCTGACTTCTGCCTCTTCTGTCTACTGCCAAAGAATATTTGGCGATAGCCATTGAGGACTCACCCTGGCTGTATCTGACTTCGGGATCTCTTGTCAATCTTCCCATAAGAATAACTTTATTCATCTTCTCTTTCTCCTATAATCAATTCTACTGTTCGTCAGCGCGTACGATTAAGAAACGGAGAACATTGTCCATAATGCGAAGACGGCTCTCAAGTTCACCGGGAGCTGTTGCTTCAGCATCGAACTGTACGAAATAGTAGAAAGCTTCACTCATTTTCTGAATCTCGTAAGCAAGTTTCTTCTTACCTGCCTCATCGATATTCGTAATCTTTCCACCGAATCTTTCAACGTAAGCCTTCACCTTATCAAGTGTAGCGGCTCTTTCATCGTCTTCGATTTTCGCACTGACAACTACGGTTAATTCATACTTGTTCATGCTCGGTTACCTCCTTTTGGTCTCTGGCCTCTTCTCAAAGAAGAAGCAAGGAAAATTATCATCACGGACTATTATGATATCACAACAATCCCGTGTGTGCAAGGAAAAAATCAGGAAAATGCAACGTTTTTACAGGCTTATCTCCGCTTTTCCGCGGCTCTTGTACGAATACCATCTTGCATTCTCACCAAGTATCTCTCTTATGAGTTTGTACGACAACTCTTCACCGTATTCGCTCTTAGAGTTTTCAAACAGAAGTATCATCCGCATATGATCATCGGCTTCTTCTTCCATTGAGAGCTTTCCGTAATAATTTCCGGCAAAAAGCGTTGCAGCCGACATAACTCCCATTACGATCTTTAATACGGCTCTGTAAAATTCAAGTCTTTCATAACTCATCAGAGGATTGCCCGAAAAGAGACCGCCTGCGGTTATCTCAAATACAAGTGCCGCAACATAGGAAATGATCGTTATTATAAGGGCGATCAGAAGAATATTCTGATTCGTCCGATCCTTCTTTTCCACGCGTTTAAGAGCCTTCTCGTGATATCTTTTCTGCGATTCGATAAATTCCTTACCGGTTCCTTTCGATTCTTTTCCTTGTTCGATAACATGTATGGCTCTTACGGCCCACCCGACCCACGGATTGTCGGTCCACATTGACCAGGTGAAAAGATCGGAAGCACAGATCGATGACTTTTTATCCATGTACTCCCCTATGCGCAAGGCTTCCGCCAGCACTCGCGCTTCAAGATATTTTAAGAGGTATCGGTTTCTTTCGGCAATTTTTACTATGAGTATCAAAGAAACAATAAATATCCCGCATGCGATTATGAGCATGTGTAATGAGGCTTCATCGTAAAGAAGAAAAGCTGTCGTTAAAGAAGTGGCGATGATCGCGATAAAGAGCAGCACTCTTCCCGAATATTTCTGATTTGACATACTTACTGCATCGGCTGCGCAGAGTCGGTCTTCCGCATCCGTTTTATCGACTGCTTTATTGTATTCATCAGTCTTTTTCATGACAGATTCAAAGCAAGCCCTGTCACCCTTCCATTCAAGGCGGCAGAGAACCGGCTCCGATGTCTCTTCTCTCGAAACTATAATATGTGCAACAAGACCGTTATCCGGGCAGATGTTTCTTTCTTCCGGTGCTGTGAAAGTATTGTTTAAACGAATATCAACGGTCTCCGCCGTGCCGCATCCGCCTTCGACAGGCTCGGAACCGTCCCAAAGAGCCATAAGCAAGTGACAATGCTCGGCAATATAAATATCCGCCTGTCTGTAGCAATACTCTCTTGTTTCTTTATGCGGCTCGGTGTCGGGCACAATGAAAACATCCTCCGCTTTCGAAAGGAGTTCTTCAAATTCTTCCAAAGATTCTTTGGAGAAGTCGTTGGCATATTCGCTTTTCTCCATGGGGAGAGCCGCGATCATCGTATACCCTTCTTCCAAAGCGATCTTTGCACACTGCCTGTCCGCCCCGTCCGCAAGTGACGACAATATCACAAGGGGTGAATTGGGACACATGGCCTTTATTCTTTTAAGTTCTTCTCTTATCACCGGATCCACAGAATCTTTTTCATTGTACTGTCTGTGCCCCGTTACCCCGACCACTATCGGGATCTTTTTAACGTCCTGCATCTTTTAAAATGCCTTTCTTAATGTATCATTCCTCGTCATCGTCATCTTCGATCTTGTAAATGCGAAGACCTTCGAATTTCTTGATAAGCTTAAGCATCGTCTCGAAGGGAAGGATGTCCTTGCCCTGCTCGTCATAAGGAAGGGCGAGATAATGCTCTTCGATCATCTTATCGGTAATGTCACCGTCCATGGTATATTTGTGCATTCTCAGCCGTTCTCTCTCGTCGCTGTTTTCATAAACATCGCCGTGAGACCAGCCGTAAAGTCTGTGATCTTTCACCCAGCGTCCGTGCTCCAAAGGTGCAATGATATCCACCTGCTCGGGCGTAAAGTTTGTAAGCATGGGGTAATCAACCGGTCTGTCGGTATAGAAGCATCCCACGCATCCAAGATAATCGTCGAAAGACTTGGCCTGATTTATGTTGGCAAGCTTGTATTCCAAAGACAGCTCATCAAACTCATCCAGCAGCTGTTCCGCATCGACTTCCATTTCTTTGCCCTGCCATTTGTAACGAGCGTTTAAAGCAACCGCGAAATCGTATATATGCAGGAAACCGCTCACGGAAATATACAGATGTTTTCCGCGTCTGTCGGCTTTCTTCATGGAAGCCTTTACCGTCAACGGACAGATCGAAGTGTTTACTATCTTCTCTATATCGGTAACAAACGGCTGTGATCCGACAACCATGTCACTGTATGCCTTAAGTCTGGGAGCCTTTCCATTTGAGCCCGCTGCCACCCATGCATTGTACTTTTGGGTGAACTCATCGATCTTGTCTTTTTCTTCCATGTCGTAATAATATACCGCGTCGATACTGCCGTTCGAAAAGTCGAAGTCTGCGGCCATGGGATGGAGTTCGGTCCTTGAGTTGCGTCCGTACGCCGTTCTGTCCCAGCACTGAAGCTCATCACATATCATCAATAACCACGCCAGAGGATGAACGGAAGCATCCAAAGGAGCCTTACGCTTGGAATCGCTTTTATAAAATGCGATCGCGAACTTGTAGAGACTGTTATGGAGTATTATGGATGACAATGCATCTATATGCTTTTTTGTAACGGATTCGATACCAATGGTCATGATGATCTCGCCAAGAAGTCTTGTGGCAGAAAACCAGGCATGGTCCATGAAGTACCCAAACTCATCGGGTTTTGTGGGTTTTCTTACAAGAACATCCGTCATATATTCTTCGGTGAAGTTGTACGCTTCTCCCATTTTGGCAGTCAGGTCAAAAGAAAACAGTTCGTTTGTATTGTCAAAATCTCTTCCGTAAAGCTTTTTAAAATGTGCTTTTACCTCATCGGAGAGTTTTGTGAGAGTCTCCAGATCATGATATGCCACATAAACTATGCCTTTGTTTCTTTCGGCCTTATTAACTTCGAAATAACTCATGACCTGCTCAAAGGGAAGTTCGAAAGGATAGCCTATATCGTGGAACAGTGACGTAAGACCCCAATATTCCAAGAAACAATGAGCCGCCTTCTTTTCGCTGTCACTTCCGGTAAATCCGTAAAACTTTGCAAAGGTATCGCGATAGTCTTTGTTGGTCTCATAAATTGCCAGTCCGAGAGCAAATACGTATACGGAATGGGAATAGTGATCTCTGTGCTTCATCAAAAGAGAACTGCCGTTTTGCTCAAACTCCGAAAGAAGCTCGATCATCTCCCTCGATTTATCGTAGTTACCAAGGAACATCTCAAGGAAGCAATAGTAGATGTTGAAGGCATCTTCCGTAGTACCCGAATCGATAAAGCGCTCGAGTTCCCGTTCAAGACAGAGTCTGTCTATGTCCATTTCCATGTTGTAAGGGATCTGTCCGGGCTTAATGGAATCCCCTAGAAACATGTTATTTTGCTTTTCCTGCAGGGCCATCTCTTCGTCGAAACGAAGGTCTTCACATCTTTCATGAAGAAAACGAAGCGCAGCGGATTTAAGATCGCAGGCATCCTTTTCGTAATTAGCCGCCGGCTGCTTGGGCCCCAGATCCTTTCCGTATTTTTCTTTGTTGCTAAGCCTCATCGATTCCAGTGCGTTGTATGCCATTTATTCCCCTCTCTTTCAGTCGGCTGACTATGCAAAAATAACAAGCAAGACTGCATGAACAGTCCGCTTGTTATTCATTCGCTTCTTTTTTTATTATCTCTTTGACGCTCTTTTCTATCTTTTTTCTAGGCGCAAAAACCTGGTGGGAACAGCCGACGCATTTGATACGGATATCCGCACCTGTTCTCAGCACTTCCCATCTTTTTTCACCGCAGGGGTGTTCCTTTTTCAAAACAAGAATATCGCCTACATTTATTTCCATGAATTCCACCAAATCACAGTTTAGAGAATACTTCGCCGATCTTTTCATGGATCACCAGATCCGCATATTGATCCTGAGAGGTTTCCGAAAGGTTGACCAGAACCAGTTTTTTGCCTCTGTAATACTGTACCAGGCCGGCGGCCGGATACACTACCAAAGATGTGCCGCCTATTATGAGAATATCCGCTCTTTCGATGTATCTTACGGCCTTTTCCATGACATTCATGTCAAGACCTTCTTCGTATAAGACAACGTCAGGTCTTATCGTTCCTCCGCACTCACACCTGGGAACACCGTCACAGGCAAGGACATGGTCCACATCGTACTTTTTCCCACACCGATCGCAGTAATTCTTCATGATGGTTCCGTGGAGTTCCAGCACTTCCTTGCTGCCTGCGGCCTGATGAAGACCGTCGATATTCTGGGTAATGACGGCTTTCAGTTTCCCTTCTTTTTCCCACTCGGCAAGTTTGTAGTGAGCCTTGTTGGGCTTTGCCTTCAGTGCCGGAGCAACCATCTTTTCTTTGTAAAACTCAAAAAACTCATCCGTTCTTTTTGTAAGGAATGTATGACTTACGATAGTTTCCGGGGGATATTTGTATTTCTGCGAGTAAAGGCCGTCAACAGAACGAAAATCCGGAATGCCGGATTCCGTCGAAACACCTGCGCCTCCGAAGAAAACTATGTTGTTACTTTCATCGATCCACTGTTTTAATGTTTCTATTTCGCTCATATGACCCTCCTTTACTTATTTACCAATCTTTCAATGCAATGTTAAGATCCACATCGGTCTTGATACCGTCCACTTTTCCTTTGGCACTGTACTGCCATATGCCTATTTCATACGGGAAGTAGATCGTGTCGTTATAGAATGCGAACCACTTTTCATATCCCTCAAGCTTATCCATTTCAAGCATCTTGATAAAGAACTTGAGATTCGAATAGATCATCGGTTCATAGCCTGCCTCTTTAACCTTATCCATGAACGCGAGACATATCTTCGTACGCTCTTCGTTTGTAAGATTGTCGGTTCTTGCTTTATCTGACACTTCCTCGATATCGATCGCTATCGGGAGTTCAATGTCGTAGGGGCTGATAAGATCGAGTACGTACTCGGCTTCGGCAATTGCTTCTTCTTCATTTATTGCCTGAGTAAAGAAGTATACGCCGACCTTTATTCCCGCGCTTGTAGCTTCTTCAATGTTTGAAATGAAATATGTGTCTTCAACGATCTTGCCTGTGCCGTAACCTCTGAAGCCGCATCTGATAAGGGCATACTCGACGCCCGAAGCCTTGACCTTGTCCCAGTTTATTTCCTTTTGGAAGGAAGAAACGTCTATGCAGATATGGGATTTCTCGACACCGTCGACAGTGTAAGCGATAATGCCTGTCGCAGCGTCCTTAACAAGAAGAGAGTTATCGATCGTGTTGGGCGCAAGATTTCTGTTTATCGGATAATACTCATATTTCGTGCCCGTAATGAATATCATGTCGTCGGGATTGTATTCGCGAAGCATCATGAGAACACCGTTGTCTTCTTCGGATACCTGTCTGAACAGTTTCTTCATGACATCTTCGGTTTCACGCTGCTTTTCTTCTGAAGCCTTGTTTACCGCATCCTCGATCATTTTATCGACGTCGGTCTGCGTGTAGATCGGAGTCTCCTCGGTTATGATCTCCTCAGCCTGCTCCTCTTCTCGGATAAAGAGGTCTCTTCCGGCATAAAGGATCAATATCGCAACCAAAGTTGATGTAAGCAAAAAGGCGATCACCAACAAGACCACAAAAAGAGGCTTTCTGCGGGTTCTGTCAGAATCGTCGTCATATTCGTATTCAACGTAATTCGTTTTTTCTTCGGTTTTGTCGGGAAGATCCACAGCGAAATCTTCCTCTTCAAAATCAATGTCCTTAAGCTCCATTCCGGGTCCGTTCCCCCTTGGCATCGGCCTCGGGTTTTTTCTCGAATATTACAGCGTCGTAGTGCTTTTCCGCACTCTCGATCTCCTTATCGCCTCTGGCGGTCCAGGCTATCCACATGGGTCTGTAAAGAAGTCTTGTGATCCTCCAGCCTATACTTTTGTGCTTGTGATTAAAGGCAACAAAGTCGGGTTTTGAGATGATGTTAAGCCATAGCTCCGACATAAAAAGGTGAATGGGTGTAAAACCATATGTTTTTACAAAGTTTTCCGAAAGCTGTCCTCTTATTATCTCGGGATGGTTCTTTCTAAACCATGCTACAAGGAAAGGGCTGAAGGATTCTATACAGAATTTGCCCCCATATGTTTTAAGCTTGTCATATGTCTTTTCGCACAGCTCATAGTTTCTGGTTCCGTTGTCTGCTTTGATCTCACAGATCAGGTCGACATCTTTAAGCGTTTCGAGTGCCTCGTCAAGAAGCGGGATCTTTTCATCGGTACCGCTTAATCTGTAAGTGCTCAGTTCTTCGTATGTACACTCTTTGAGTTTCTTGTCGACGCCGCACATACGTCTCAAATTTCCGTCATGGAAGACTACGAGTATACCGTCTTTGCTCATCTGAACGTCGAGTTCAACACCGTAACCGTTCTCTCTCGCAAGTCTGAATGCGGTAAGGGAGTTCTCGGGTACACCGTCCCCGTGAAGTCCTCTGTGAGCATACATCTTATGCCTGAAATATGATGTGTCTCTCTTACGTCCCGGCTTCGTCATTATAATAAAAGCAAACACAAAAAACGCTAATAAAATAACAGCTATTACTATTGCTATGATCAATATAGCGCGCATGAATAAAAACGCCTCTTTTCAATTAAATTTCCGATGGAAACATTGTACCACTAATTGCCTGCGAAAACCATTTAGCGGAATTATTTAACAGAATTATTACATCAAATTCACAGTTTGGTTATTATTCTCTTCTGTATCAATCTTCAATCTCCAATTCAAAGTCGTGATTGTTTCCGACTGACCGTATTGCCTGCCTCATATTATCCGAAACGACAACACGACGTAAGTTTTCCAAGGATAAAACGGGCGATATATCTGTCAGATCGTCATTCCATCTTATATCTATTTCTTCGAGTTCGGGATGAGCCTCGATGAAATCTTTGAAACCGTCATTATCAAAGCCGCAATTGAACATATCTATCCGCCTTATGGGAGTATTTTTAATCCGATCTGCCCACAATTTGTAATCTCCCTCACCGAGATTTAAATAATCAAAATACGGGATCTTTGAGATAAAATCATATGTCTCCTCGGTATATTGCCTAAAGTGATCATAAAAATCGAGTCCAAAATGAGGAACCCAGCCTCCTTCATCGGGCTCCATGCAATAGGAATAGTCCACTTTTCCAAGCGGAGAATAATCATTTACCTTCTCTGCTCTTAACGATAGCCACGTAAGTTTCTTTAAGTTTTCAATGCCACTTATAGAACTGATGCCCACTTCGTCCAAACGAAGCGTACTTAAGTCTTCGAAGGTAAAGATCTGCGAAATATCTGTAAGTTTCGGGCAATTTTGTACTTCAAAATCACTTAACTCCTTAAATCTGTCTATTCCGTCCAACGTCTTTAAAGGTTCCATACAAACAATAAGATAATCGAGCCTGTTCATCTGAGGAAGATCCTTAAGGTCTGTAAGTGAACCCTCTTCTGTTAAGGGGATCTTCTCTCCTGTCCAATTATCACTAATAAAATACGTGTCGGTTTCGGTTTCTTCGTCCCATCTTTTCTCGACCCATCTGTGATTGCGAGAGACCGCATATTTACCCGCTATGATCAGGTTTCTTATATTGTTAAGCACCGGTAACGGAACATTTTTCAATTCATCCGATTCGATCATCGGAAGGTCGATCGATAAAAGCAGATCTTCCGAAAGACCGTCAAACTGCGAAAGATCTTCAAGTTCAAGACCTTCTACGTTCAACGCCTCGAGATCGTACAGATATTTTAATCCCTCGACGGAGGTAACGGAAGTACATCGCAAACTCAGCCTTTTAAGATTCTGAAGAGTAAATGCTGCCGAAGCATCCGTAAGCTCCGGACAGAATTCGATAAACAGGTTCTCCAAAGACTCAAGGTTCTGAATGCCTTCAAGCGATTTTACGGGAACACACCTTAAACTCAATTCCTTTAATCCCGTGAGGTTTTCAAGCATACTTAGATCCGTGAGTCTCGTCCCGTTTTCAACCGCCACACGCTCACCGTCTTCGGAATTGTTTGCAATGATGTACAAAGAAACCGGATTGGTCGCCCAGTCTTCCTCGATCCAATATTTATCCGGATCGTAAATAACATCTCCCGCCATATACAATCTTTCCACTCTTGCCAAAACCGTTTTGGGCAACACTTCGAGTTCATCCAATGAAGACAAAACGATCGGAGCGTTATTCGGATGCCACTCCGAATTGGGATAGCTTATCTGATAAAAAGTAAATATATTCTCCATAACGAGCTCTTGAGCCTGGTCACCAAGCATGGGAGGTACCTCGAGTCTTCCTCCCCTAAGATTGAACAGCGGTATAAGATCGGTTATGTTTTCCTGCCCGACGAGATTAAAATTGTAACGTTGCTCTTTGTCAAGTCCATCCAATACGGACAAATCGGGTAAGGCTTCTTCCATAACATGCTCAAAAGTGAAAAATCTGGCATTTGTCTTACCAAAATCAGGCAAAGAATACGTACCGACAAATATCATACGATCAAGACGCATACCGTCAAGTGCCGTCCAATCGGTAAGACGCGGACACCCTTCAACACGTAATGTGCCCTTTTCTTCTCCAAACTTTTCAAGATACTGTATTCCCTCTAACGATGTCAGATACTGGCAATCGATCAACTCAAGCGAAGCAGCCTGAGTGTCGATACCTTCAAGCGAAGTAATATTGCCGTCACAGATAAAAAGACTGTTAGTAACATTGCCAAACTGCGAAAGATCATAACCGGTACACTCATACATTTCCAGATCGTATATAGGAGTATCCTGTAAATATGGCATTATATCTTCCGAAAGATCGACCTTTGATACATTAAGTAATCTAAAAGAATCTATAGCTTCAAGCCCCGAGAAATCCGTTATGTTCCATCCGGAAAAATCGAGATGAAGGTCACCTTTTTGTTGGATATCTCTTAAGAAATTCAGATTGGTTATCCCGGAAGCCTGGACAGAAATATCTTTCAATTTCGGCAATTCCCCAAGCGAAGCAAGATTTCTCAATCCTTCATTTTCATTTCCGTCCAATCGAAACGTCTCTAATTCCTTACAGTTTTCTACTGCGGAAATATCGCTTAACCTCACGTTATTCAGACGAAGATATCTCAACTTCTTAAAGTTTTCGATACCATTCAATGAACCGATGTTCATTTCCTCCAAATAGATATCTTCAAGCGATACACATTTTGAAATAGCCTCGAGGGAATTTATCGGTACCTGTTTTAATTCAAGCTTCTTAAGATATGTGCACTTGTTTAACGAAAAATCGGCACTTACAGGCATATGTTCAATAAATGCCTCTTCAAGATATACACATTTGTTAAGGCCACTAAGATCCACAGAATTCAGTTCATGCCCGTTACCGATATTTATACTTCTAAGTTTCCATGGATGGAACTCGGAAAAATCGACACTCCTTGAAAAAACCAGATCAAATCTCGCGTCGGTCAATTTTTTACAATCTGTAAGCGGAGAAAAATCAACTACATCGCTGCCATGATATTCGATATGCTCTATTGATGAACCGCGAAGCCACTCAAGACTTCCGATATTATTGTCACAACAGGTGACGTTATTGAGATTTTTCAATTCCGAAAGATTGGGAATTTCGACATCGACGGCACAAAGAGTAAGACTCTGCAGATTTGGCAACAGAGTTATCCAGCTGATATCATCGTATTGAGTTATTGGATATTCATGACCGTCTTCTTTACTGATCCACTTTGCACCGTCATCGGTCCAGTAGCGATAAGAAAAAGCATCGTATGACCTTCGAAAGTCTTTTTCTTTATACGTCTCATCATCGTCGATGGTATACCATTTGTAAGTATCACCTACAAATACGACTTCTCTTATCTTTGTAACATCTTCGGAGGGTATTTCGTTCGGGATTACCGGATTAAAGACTTTTTCGGGCTTTTCGATCGATGCCGTAACATCTTCGCCTCCGGTATTCTTGTTTGAAATGACTCGGTATATTATTACTCCAAAGACAGCCACCAATAAAACAGCCGAAGCCGCGATCAGAGTGTTTCTAAACCATTTGGGTATTCCGATACCGGATCTCAGTGATTCGCCAAGACGATCGGCAAGTTCGTCTGTGAGATATTTTTCGGCAAAAAGAGCATTACTTGCCTTTATGGAGCCCTGTATGCCGGAAAGGAGCGGGGAGCCGTCCAAATTTACGGGAACAAATTTGAATGACTTGTTATACTTTATAAAGTTATTCGGAATCGAAGAACCTTCTTTCAGATTTTTAGACATAAAAAAGAAAATAACATCATGACCGCCGGGTTCTTTTCCGGAGCTTCTCTCATATCCCTTTTCTTCAAGTTTGTCCAATATAGGACGCACGCTTTCTTCGTCCGAAGGGTCATATAAAGGATAGAATTTTCTTTTTGCCATATCATCTTTCCTTTCTAACGAATAAGGATCACTTTAAAACGCTTATCATCCGTCCATTTTAACGGCAGCATGTCTTCACTGACGGTCACTTCGTGAAGAGACGGTGACTCTTCAAGAACCGACAGATCTTTTACATCGGTATGCTCCAAGTGAAGCTTAGTGAGACTCGGAAGCGAGGCCAACTCCGAAACATCCGAAACGTTACTTCCGCTAAGATACAGCTCGTTTAAAAGCACAAGCTCTTCCAATTTACCCAAACTCGTAACAGGTTGATCGATAAGTGCCAGGCGCTCCAGAAAAACCATGGAACCTATGACGGACAGATCGGTGATCTTCCCTTCAAGCGGGGTTGAATTTCCCACTTTGAGTCTGCCTTCTTCGTCAAAGCTTATCCCATCGATCTCTTCTTTGGAATTAAGCGTCATGTTTCCGCAGAAGTACAGCTCTTTGATGGGTGTGAATTCTCTTTTGTATACATTATCGCTCTTGTCTTTTTTAAGTATCCTTTTGATCGCCGTTTCCTGCTGGGTGTCGGGGAATCTCACCTCAATGATATCTTCGGGGATCTCGGGCTTATTTTCCGTAATTTCGACCGGAATCTCCTCGTCATATTCAGGAGGAAGAACGATCACATGCGGGATATACGTTTTATCAAACATTCCCAGTTCCAAAGCAACCGAACCCGCTACGGCTGCGATCATGAACAGGAATGCCACGATAATACCGATCCACTCTTTTTTGAAGAAATCGGTCCATTTTCTGTAGAACGATCGATCAAGCTTCTTCCAGAACAAAATGCTCTCAACCCGCATATCTTTATCAAGTAACGGGAGCTCTTCGATATTCGATATATACTTCGACCATTCCGGACTGATGGTCTTCTCTTCCTTTTTAGAGTCGGTCTTTACGTCATCTTCCTTGGGAATGATCACATCTTCAAGTTTGACAAAAAAGACCGGCTTGGGATTCTCATTTCTTAAAGCGGTACGTATCTCCGACAGACAGTTCGGAGAGATAAGCGAGGGTCTGGAAACGAAAAATACAACGGCTTCGCAATCATGCATATGTCGTTCGATATTGCTGGGCCAATCGCTTCCCGCAGGTATACCCTCATCGTACCAAAGGCGAAGTCTTTTATCCTTCAGCTTTGTAATAGTCTCAAGTACCGTTTCCGAATTTTGGTGCGAATAACTTATGAAAACAAAAGGTCTGTCACCTTCATAGGGTTTGAAATACTTACTCATTCGGACTCACCTCCGAACAGCTCTATCTCATACCCGTCCAGTTCGGGATGATCTTTTAATCCCGATACGGCTTTCTGTGATATGATAACCGTCTTTAAGGACGGCAAAAGATCGATATCTGAAATGTCGGTCGGCAACATATCTCCTTCCAGATACAGAGTATCGATATCTGCCAGTCTCTCGTCAGTGAGTTCTCCTCCGCCAAGTGCGGTACGAATGGTCTCTCGGATCGTTTCGTCGGAGAAAGTAACGGTATCGTTTGCAGTTATATCAATCTCTTTATTCAAGGAACGATGAACAAAAAAGAGCGAGATAAACAAAGCGACAAGACAAGCGCTTACAATGACCGCTCTTTTGGTTAATATCTTTATATAGTATTTCGCGCTTTCGATGGGCTTACCTATAAGCTCATGAGAAAAGGCTTCCGCTCTTAAGATTGCATTCTCTGCATCTTTGCTTCTGTGCAATCGACGCAGCTTAACTTCAGGAACATCCGGATGAAGACCGACGGACAATCCTCCGTCACCTCTGTCTGTATTTAAACATAAGATACTGTTTTCTTTATCCTGTAAATCCAGCAGCCTGCTTTTGACTCTTGTGTCATTTCTAAAGGCGTTGTCAAGGAAAACAACCGTTATGGCTGCTTTGCAGGCTTTCTTTTCATCGTTTATAAGTTGTTCTATATCAGGGGATATTTCTTCGCAATACCAGATACGGACTCCTCTTAAGCCAAGACGATAAAGCAAACCAAGCACTTTTCTTTTGCTTGCTTTGGAGAAACAAAGATAGATATACGGTTTGTCACCCTCGTAGGGCGGATATACCTTGTTAA
This sequence comes from Lachnospiraceae bacterium, assembly GCA_024687305.1. Classification (GTDB taxonomy): domain Bacteria; phylum Bacillota; class Clostridia; order Lachnospirales; family Lachnospiraceae; genus UBA1258. The sequence goes on from JAILEQ010000064.1 coordinate 66,773, forward strand.
GATTGCTCATCGCCATATTCTCCGGTGCGTTTCCTAAAGGTACATATTTAACTTTTATTGTATCAAATGAAGATTAACGCAGTCAAACAAAAGAAATGGGCGGGAGTGCTTCCCGCCCATGTTTTTCTTTATTCAAGTTCTTTCATGACACTCATATATGCCGGACGAATGATCTTGTTCATGCAAATAAGTTCCTCAATGCGATGTGCGCTCCAGCCGACGATCCTTGCGATCGCAAACAAAGGAGTGAACAGTTCGGAAGGAATTCCCAGCATCTCATACACGAAACCGCTGTAAAAATCAACATTCGGACAAACACCCTTATAGATGTGCCTGCTCTCGTTAATGAGACGGATGCCCTCTTCCTCGACCGCATTGTACAGATGCAACTCTTTATCCATACCCTTCGTATGAGCAAGCTCTTCAACATAGCCTTTAAATATTATCTCACGCGGATCGGAAAGCGAATAGACCGCATGGCCGAGACCGTAGATAAGACCCTTGTTGTCAAAAGCCTCACCTGCAAGTATCTTTTTAAGATATGCCCTTATCTCTTTTCTGTCTTCTATGTCCTTTACGTTCTCTTTGATGTTTTCCATCATCTTCATGACTTTAATGTTGGCACCGCCATGCTTGGGACCTTTAAGAGAGGACATTGCCGCTGCTATGGCCGAATATGTGTCGGTTCCGGCGGAAGTAACGACTCTTGTGGTAAATGTCGAATTGTTTCCTCCGCCGTGCTCCATATGAAGTATGAGCGCTATATCAAGTATCTTCGCCTCAAGATGAGTAAACTTCTTATCGGGTCTTAACATCATAAGAATGTTCTCGGCCGTCGAAAGATTCTGATTGGGCCTGTGGATATACATACTCTCGTAATTCTCTATATGGTTATAAGCATGGTATCCATATATCGCCAGCATCGGGAACTGCGCAATGAGCAAAAGGCACTGTCTTATGGAATCTTCAAGCAGCACCGAATCGACATTTTTATCGTATGAAGCCAACGTAAGTATACTTCTTGTCATGGAATTCATGATGTCTTTTGAAGGTGCTTTCATGATGACGTCACGCGTAAAGTTCGTAGGGAGCGTTCTGTTTTGAGCTATGACCTTTGAAAACTCTTCAAACTGCTCTTCTGAAGGCTTTTCTCCAAAGAGAAGCAGATACGCTATCCTCTCAAATCCGAAAGATTCTTCACTTATCTCATCGATGAGCGAATTAACCTTATATCCGCGATACCAGAGTTCTCCGTCAATCGGAGTCTTTACTCCGTCTATCTCTTTAAAAGCCACAACTTCGGAAATGTTGGTGAGTCCCGTGAGAACGCCTTTACCGTTTAAATCACGAAGCCCGCGATTGACACTGTATTTTTGATAAAGGTCTTCGGAAATGTTGTCATTTTCCAGACAAAGGCCCTTTTTCAGGGCAGAATATTCAGAGATGTTGATTTTCTTCATATTGCTTCTCCTTTCATTCATAAACGCAAAAACCACCTAAAAAAGGTGGCACGAAAGAAAAGCAGTATACCTAAACTGCAATCCCTCTGCCTGACGAAATTAGCTGACGGGCTGGGCTGAGGTAGCCTTCCGTTTCCGGATACGCCCCACTAAATTGGTTCTTCCGCTGCTTTTTCAAGCACTCGACATTTGCATTATGTAGTTTAGATTATACTAGACAAAGAAAAAACTCACAATGGCTATATTCTTAAAAAACTATTACTTTTTCGAAAATACGCGAACTTAATCATCATCAAACGAAAGCAGAGTTCTTATATCGTCATCTTCAATATCCGCGTAGATTTTTTCTTTTATCAATATTACCTCTCGGCACAGGGCTTTGTTCGCTTCATTGAAATAATCCATGTTGTTTTCAATGAATTGATGTCCAAACATCTCAACATTAAGTTTGGCTTTATTCGTAGAATCTGTTTTGGGATCAAACTTGGTACACTGATATTCATCGAGAAAACATTCTATTCCATCGTCGCTTCTGATGATCTCATTGTACAAATTGGAGTCTGAAAGAAAATCCAAAAAGCAATCTTTGTCCGAATAATCAAAATCAACAGACGAATCAAACAGAGGATATTGAATCATTAGCTTAGCCATTTTTTGATAGGATATATAGTGAAGCATTTCCTTGGGTGGATTAAGAACGTCCTTGGCTTCAGACAGTGGGAATTTTCCGGCTATTTCGGTAGTTAAAGGATAATCCATCGTCTCAAACCATTTCCTATCCCAGTCCGAGTATTCTCTTATCCCGTTATTTAATGCCACCTCTTCACTGATCTTGTCAAATATAACAAACTTATCTTCTAACCATTCGGTATTAACTTTAAGGTAGATGATATCATCAAACTTTGGATCCAAATATATTTTTCCGGTGGCTTTAAATGAGGATGCAAATTCTCTGTCTTTCTTCGGAAGATCGGAACGAGTCCTTTTAATCTTCCCATAATAGATCATACCTTTTTCTTTTTCCCAATCAGGCTCTTCATCCGCAAATTGCCTCGTCAATATGGCATTTCCTTTACGCCATTCATAATACTCTCCGTTTACAAGAACAGTCGGATTGATTTCATCTAATTCGCTGTATATTTCTTTTGTAGGATCTTTCATATGACTTCTTATTACAGATCTCACAATAAGGCCGACTATTAGAATAAACAATAATACCGCCAGAAATATAAGCGAATGGATATTGTCAGCTACAAATTGTCTCAGAGATTTTTTCATAGTTACCCCCAAACTATCTCATAACTTATATCTTGATCTTAGTCCATTTACCTTGTTTAAATCTTACAGAACCAAATATGAAACGCGACACCTGGTCTGCCAGGATGCCCATCCAGAC
>JAILEQ010000101.1 GCA_024687305.1 Lachnospiraceae bacterium
TGAGGTCTGTCCTGAATGGCCGATAAAACGGCACGTTCAAGCACCTCGGGGTCAACTTTCTCCTTTAAAGTACAGCTCACCCTGAGTGTTCTCGTATCGCGCTTTCCGACCGTTGCAAGAAAAACCTTGGCCACATTATCAACTTTATACCAATTATCGCTTCCCATAAGCGCCTCGTTTCAATAGTTTATTATGGCACAAAGAAACCTTACGCCTCATCATATATAAATGATGTCACATACGACGAAAGCCTCTTCATGGCTCGCTTTGCAAGCGGGATCGGAAGCTGCTGATAAACATGCCATCCGTCCTCTTCTATGTCCAAAACCGCCTTGCCGCCGGCTTCAATTATCTTATCTTTAAGCTTCACGCTGTCATCCAGCAGTATCTCGTTTCGCCCCGCCATTATATAGGTAGGCGGGAACGAAGAAAAATCTCCGTATAACGGGCTGAAACGTGGATCCCACGGATTGCCCGCCGAATTTATGTAAACCTTTGCTGCGCCGACCACGTACTCTTTCGTAAGGGTCGGATCGACCTCGCAGTTCTCATCGTACGATGATGCCGTCCCCGTCATATCCGTCCAGGGGCTGAAAAGAAGTATCCCCTTGGGTAACGGACGGTTTTCTTCTTTCAATTTTTGCGTAAGGCAAAGCACGAGATTTCCGCCCGCAGAATCGCCCGCAAGCAATATGTGACTTGCATCCGTTACCGAGCCGGTCAGGTATTCCCACATACTCATTGCGTCTTCAAGTGCTTCGGGATAGGGGTGCTCGGGTGCAAGCCTGTAAGCAAACGAATATGTCGAAAAGCCTGTCGCTATGGACAGTTTTGCGGATAGTATCCTTGCGTAATCAAGGCCTCCGCAAATATATCCGCCGCCGTGAGCGTACATTATTATGTACTTTGGATTGTGGGCAAACTCGGGCGTAAACTCCTGACAATGAAGATCACCCAGCGAAAAAAAGCGTGCGGAAATGTCCGAAGTGGGGGCCGCCAGTTTTCCTGCTCTTTCCAGAGCCGCTCTCTGACGCTTTATATCCGCCTCGGTAAGAGATTTGCCGGAGATTGAATTCACCGCTTTAAAGGCTTTCATAAGCCTTCCTTTTATCTTTTCCTCGGGCTTTTTATGCTGAGAGGATCTCTCTTTTGCTTTTTCTTTTTCTCTATCTTCAGTCTTAGCCATTTTGTAACCTTTTGTCCGCCTTAAGCGTCAATACCGATATCACTTATTGATAAGCGTTACTATAAATGCCAATATCAAAAGATGTACCGGATAAAATACGTAGAAGAACCACTTGTTGAACGCGTTCTTTTTGCCGGGTTCACCGTTATAGAAAAGTGCCAGTATCGGGACAACCATAAACGCACCTGTCTGGAACACCTGTCTATACGGGATGGGTGAACCTATCATCATGGCATTTGTAAGCAGCACTTCAATAAAGATCAGGATTGAAAACCAGGTCCATTGCTTTTTGGGATCGTCCTTATAAATGAATAAGAATAACGGCCACAAAATGTCAAATATGGGCCAGTCGCCGAAAAGCGACAAAAGACATGCCACAACAACGAGCACTATCTTTAAGCCCTTCTTCAAATTGCTCTTATCCCACATCCAAATAGTGAGAAGTGCCAAAAACAGCGTATAGATGACACCGAACTGCAAGGCAAAAACATGTCTTGTTTCATAAAAACTGTATGCCGGCCACGAAATGAGGGCAAAAATTCCAAGCCTCAACACATACTTTTTGATATTCTTTGTATGAACATAGCCTTCGTAAAGCATGAAAGCCATGATCGGACCCGTAAGCCTTCCGAAAAAGTGCATTACCTGCCCCTGAACCGTAGCTATGGATACAAAAGTCCATCCTATATGATCGATCACCATGGCGATTATCGCCAGATACTTAAGCTGATTTCTGTTTATCGAAAAATTCATTGTACCGTTCTCCTTTTTGCAATTAATAAGATTTTACGCCTAAGTGTGATAACTTGCCACCATTATTTTGACCTGTTTGCCCCATTTTGCAACTTTTGGGCCCAAGTTACTTTTTCTTTGTACCTTTGAGTAGTATGATAGAAAGAAAACTCTCGGAGAGCAAAAGTGAAAATTAAGGTTAAAGAGATCTCGTACGACGAACTTTTGAAGCTGAAGCGCCCGGCGCACAAAAATCCCAGAAAGCCCGGACCTGTTTTGCAAAAGATAGTAAACATACTGGCAGGCATGGACTTAAAGAAAGCAGGCTTTTTCGAAGAAAAGATCGGAATGGACCGGCTTTCAAAAGACGAACCGTGTCTTATACTCATGAACCACTCCAGCTTCATCGATCTTGAGATAGCGTCAAAGGTTTTATATCCGCGTCCTTACCAGATAGTCTGCACAACGGACGGCTTTATCGGGAAAGAGATGCTCATGAGACACCTCGGATGCATTCCGACACAGAAATTTGTGATAGACTTAAACCTTTTAAAGGACATGGCTTATGCGCTTAGAAAGTTAAAGACTTCGGTGCTCATGTATCCCGAAGCGGGCTATACGTTTGACGGAACGGCCACGACGCTTCCCGAAAGTCTCGGCAAATGCATCAAAAAGCTTAAAGTTCCGGTAGTCATGATAAACACTTACGGCGCTTTTACAAGAGATCCTTTATACAACATGCTCCAGATAAGAAAGGTTAACATAAGTTGCAAAACAAGATACCTCTTATCTCCCGATGAGATCGAAGAAAAAAGCGTGGATGAGATAAACAGACTCATTAAGGACTGCTTTTCTTTTGACCAGTTCAAATGGCAGCAGGAAAACCGTATCAAAATATCCGAGCCGTTCAGAGCTGACGGCCTTAACCGCGTGCTTTACAAATGTCCTCACTGTAACAAGGAAGGTAACATGCTCGGTAAAGGCATCCATATAAAATGCGAAGCATGCGGTGCCTCGTATACGCTCGACGAATACGGTTTTTTGAAAGGCGACAACGTCGAAGCGAAGTTCGATCACATTCCCGACTGGTTCAAATGGGAACGCGAATGCGTGCGGCACGAGTTATTGAGCGGCGAATACGATCTTCATTGCGATGTCGATATCTATATGATCGTAAACCGCAAATTCCTTTATAAAATCGGCTCAGGAGAGCTCTCTCACTCAAAGGAAGGCTTTCATCTTACCGGATGTAACGGAAAGATCGATTATTATCAGAAACCCTCTTCCAGTTACAGTTTAAACGCTGACTACTTCTGGTACGAGATCGGTGACATGATAAACATCGGCGATATGAAAAACGCCTACTACTGCTTCCCCAAAAATGCGGGCGATATAGTAGCCAAGACGCGTCTTGCGACCGAAGAACTGTATAAGATATGCAATGAATAAAAGCGTAAATTGCCTGCGGCGTGCCTCGCGGCAGCGCTCACGCAGGACAGTAAAGAAAAGGCGTATCGCATGTAAAACACTTGCGATACGCTTTCTTTATACCTTTTTAAGTGTAAGTTCGACCACGAAACCGCCGTCATTATAATAGTCCAAAGCTCCGCCCATTTTATCCATATACCACTTCACAAGATAAAGACCAAGCCCGTATCCGTCGCTTTCTTTGGCATTTTTGCCCCTGTAATACTTCTCGGACAACAGAGTCATATCCTCTTCTTCGACTCCCGGTCCGAAATCGCGTATCGTTATCTTTACAAGCGTTCCTTTAGAGCCGTCCGCCATAAAAGCATCATTTATCTCACTGTAGTTTACTTCGATGTCGGTTCCGGCGTATTTTAACGAATTGCCGATAATGTTGTCTATTACCTGTTCAAGCCTTAACTTGTCCATATATACAAGATATTTCGGGGGCTCGTTTTTGACCGTTACATTTCCGCTGTCTTTTATGTTTCGAAGATAATGATCGATATCTTCAAGCGTTTCGGTGTCAACATTCACATCTATACTCTCAAGTTCCTCGAGGGTCGCATGAATAACGTTGTTTACGATATCCGTGACCGTCTGGGCCTTTTTGGAGATTACTCCGATCTTTTCAAGAATGTCTTCATACTCCTCGATCTCTTCATCTTTTGATCGCAAGCCGCCCGCCTCTTGGTTTACATAATCTTCTCTTCTTTTGATCTTGAGTTCCAAAAGTTCACAATTGGCCCTGATGATGGAAATGGGAGTTTTAATATCATGGCTTAACTGGGTAACGAGTTCTTTTCTGGCTTTCTCCGAATCGATCTCTTTTTGCCTTGCTTCCTTAAGCCTTAAGCGCATGAGGTCAAAACCCTCCATAAAGGTCGAAAAAAGCGCGTTCCTGCTCATCGGGATCGGATCATCGAGATTCCCTTTGGAAATCTGTTCGGAAAAATGCTTTATGTTCTCCACAGGCTTTATAAACGAAAAGTAAAACGTCACAAATACGCAAAAGCCGGCGATAAATATGATCACCCACAATATGAGAGCCGCATTGAACATCGCTCTTTTTGTGTTATGGAAAAGTTCAAATGAATCCGCCCACGCGATCTTGCCTATGTACTCTCCGTTTGGGGCGAAATCGAGTACAAACGAGTTGTTGCCGTATATGTTCGCAAGCTCCGGATTGTGTATCTCTTTCGAGATGACTATCTCACAGTCATACTTTTCCTCGAGAGATTCTTCGCTCACGCCCTTGGCATATTCCTCTTCTATCGTAAACACGAGGTCGTTATAGTATGTTATGTCTCTTTTTTCGTATTTGTATTTTTTGCTGGTTGAGTAAAAAGCAAAAAGTGCCACCAGCATAACGATACAAAAGATCGAGCTCATCCTGAGATAATATTTCATAAATCACTCTCTATACTTCCAGATAATATCCCGTGCCCCATACCGTTTTGATGATCTTGGGCTCGTTTGGATTGTCCTCAAGTTTCTCTCTTAATTTCCTTATATGAACGTTGAGCGTACTGTCGCTGAAGAAGGCATCTCCCCACACTTCGTCGAAAAGTACTTCTTTTTTTACTATCGTGTTCCTATGCTCGTATAGGCACGAAAGAAGCGCATATTCTTTTGCTTTAAGCGCGATCTTGACACCGCCCATGACCGCAGACATCGTCTTCGGATCGAGAGAGAGTTTTTCTTTGTCCTCTTTTGCATCATCTTCCGCCTGCGTATCGGTACTTCCCTCCGATGTTTCCGTCATTGTAAGACGTTTTAACGTCACTTTGACTTTAGCAAGCAGTACAGAAAGGCTGTAAGGCTTTTTAACGTAGTCGTCTCCGCCTATCGAGAGTGCTATCAAAACATCGTCATCGCCTTGCCTGGCACTTATGAAAAGGATAGGAAGCTGCATATCTTCTCTTAGGCGCTTACAAACCTCAAAGCCCGAACCGTCACCTAAGTTAATGTCCAGCAAAATAAGATCTGCGCTGTTACCTTCATCAAAAAATGCATAACAGGCCTTAGCGCTGTCAACGTAGTGAGTCGACACCTCAAACATCTTAAAGTATTCCGCCGTGGTCTGGGCCAACTCCGTCTCATCGTCAACTATAAGACAGTTATAATGCATACGTTTACTCCCTTTTCGATAGTTCTCAGATTATTATATCATAAAAGTTTTATTCTTCCGTTATCATCTTAACGGGTTCAAGTGTATGTATCCGCCTTCCTTTAAGCCCCGCGGTAAGCATGGCTACCGCTACGATCAGGACTGCGGAAAGTACATAGGATAAAGGAGACAGTAAAAAATCAACCTTCTTGTATCCGAATATGGCGAACATGGCTTTAAAGCCGTTTGTGCCGGCGATCTTGGCAAGTGAAAGTCCTATGATAACACCGATCGATATCGAAGGCATATTTGAAAGTACGGTCTGCCATATAAGCTGCCCCGAGGTATATCCCAATGCCTTGCTGACACCCAAATTTCTCCACTCTCTGTTGATCTGTGTCCTTATAATGAGTGATTCCACAAAAGAGATTATAAGTGCTATCAGAAAAGCCAGCGCAAAAGAGATTATCTTCATTGAAGTAATGATCAGATTAACTATACTGGCGGCCGATTCGTCTATGCTCACGACTTCCGTATCGGGAAATATCTCTTTGAATTCTTTTTCAAAATCGTGATAAGTATAATTGCTCTTTAGCTTTATCTCACAAGCTGTAGGTTTTACATCCGCTATCCTTTCTATTCCTTCCTGAGTAAAAAATGCCATGAGTCCCATATTGTTGAAGGTCTGTGAAAGACCGCAGACAATGTATGAAGCTTCTTCAAGACCGTATTTTACGTTTACCGTATCACCGACTTCCACGTTAAATCTTCTGGCAGCATTTGTACCGAGCATCACTTCATTGTTATGTTTGGGCCATCTGCCTTCCACAACACCGCCGCCTTTTATATTCGACGTATCCGTAAATACTCTCGAGTTTATGTTCTGCCGTTTACGTCCCTTGGATATCTCGGTCGTGATCCATACGTTTCCGTAAGCAAATTCAACGCTTGACATATTGCTTATCGTTTCGATCATTCCTTCATCGTCCATATCAGACTCCGCATCTTCAAAGACCATTCCCGCAATGTTCATGACCGATTCGGAGGTTGTACCGAAAGTGTCCACCAGACCGAAGCCTATCGCAGCCGAAATCGTGAGGATCACAGCGATAAATATTACTCCTATCTGATTTTTGAATCGTCCGAAAGTCTCTTTAAAAGCCAGTGTTAACGAAACAGGCAGCCCGGTCTTATCAAAAGGAAAATGATTCTTTTTGAAATTGTGAGCATTTATGCCACCTCTCAGTGCATCGAGCACGGTCGTTTTCTTGTAATCTTTTCCCATTTTGACAGTGAGTAAAGCCACTACGGCACATATCGAAACCACTACCCCAAATCCCAGTCCCATATTTGTCGGACGATTCCATCCAAGGCCGAGCAAAAAGTACATCACATATCCGACTTTACCGATTGAAAGAGCTCCTGCCAAAACTCCGGCAACGCTTCCGGTTCCCGCAACAATAAGAAGCTGCGTCAGCAGGATAAGGATCATCTCTCTGACCGTATAACCTGAAGCCTCCATGATCGCTGTGTTCTTCATATTGGTCATAATGAAGTTCTTAATACTGAAATCCGTTATCACCAAAGCAATTATAAAAATGATGACCGCAAACAACAGCATGACAGCCACAAACATAAGCGGCAATATCGTGGCTGCCGGATACATCATATCGCTCGGAAGAAATGCGTAGGCTCCTGTCGGTTCATCGGGATGCAGTGCATTATAACCCGTGAACCATTCCACATATTCATTTTCAAGTACGTCCGATAATGCAGAAATCTCTGTTTTCTTGTCTTTTATTTTTATCGCATATCGCTTTCCCTCGACGGCTGCCACGAATTTGTTATCAAACACGAGATTGTCATAGGTCCTTGGTGTTACAAAGAAAAGATATGCTCCTAAGTTCATAGGGGAACAATAATATGTATCTTCATTGAAGCCCGCGATCTTATACTCATAAGTGTAATCCTCGATCTTGAACTGTATCGGGTCTCCTATTGAAAATGAAGTACTGAGACTTATAGGCGCTATTATCTCATTATCCTTTAATTTTCTGACATCGATACTCGGGGCCTGAATGTTGCCGGCAAGATCGTTTTTGTAAAAATCAAGAGTATAATTCGTCCACTGTTTTTCGCCTTTATGCCTGTATTTACCGTTGATCCTTACATAATCTGTGGTTTCATAACCGCTTATTTCATCGTTTCCCAAAATGATATCTTCGATCTTTTTTTCCGACGCTTCACCGGTTCCGAACATAAGTATCAGAAGTTCCGCAGAATTGGTCTTTTCGTGAAGAGTGTCGATTATCTTGCCTGTCTCCAAAAGCATCGTCAGGCACAAAAAGATCATATAAGCCGATATAAGCGTCATTGTGAAAAAGGTTATCATGTCCTTTTTCTGTTTTTTCATATTGTTTTTGGCGATGAAGAAAAATCTGTACATATTTACTACCATCCCATATTCTGTAAAAATGCTTTAAGCATTGCGTGTCTTTCTTTGGCCTTATCCAAATTCGGGTTCGTTTCGTCTTTATAGCTTCCGACATATTCCCCGAGTTCGATCTCATCGGCGATCATGCCGTCTGTCAAGTAGATTATCCTGTTTCCGCGCTCCGCAGCCATGATCGTATGTGTTACCATTACGATGCTCTGCCCTTCGTTGTTAAGATCGGTAAGAATATTAAGAACGTTCTCGGTGTTTTGCGAGTTAAGGGCACCTGTCGGTTCATCCGCATACAAAACCTCGGGTTTATTGATAACACCTCTTACGACCGCTACTCTTTGCTGCTGACCGCCGGATAACTGTGACGGAAACTTATTCCAGTCCGACTCGGTTATCTCGACGCTCGTTAAAAGCTCTTTGGCCCTTAATGCGAGTTCTTTTCTGTTATCGCTTTTCAAAAGGCCGCATACCATAATGTTATCGAGTGCACTCATGCTGTCATTTAAGTAATTCTGCTGAAAAACAAACCCAACGTGATTACGTCTGAATATCGCAAGTCTGTCGTTTGAAAACTCAGATATCTCGGTTTCTTTGTCCCTGTCTGCCTCTTTTGTATAATATGTGACTGTTCCAAGCGACGGCCTGTCCATACCCGAAAGCGCATACAGCAATGTACTCTTACCCGATCCGGAGTTGCCCATTATTACGGTGAAATCTCCCTTGTAAACCGAAAGATTCAGGTTTTTTAATACATGCTGCTGTACAGAACCGTTTGAAAAGGTCTTGGAAAGATCCTTTGCGGTCAATATTGTCTCTTTTATTTCCATATCAAGATTCCTTTATTCTTATTAATCAACGTTTACTTCCGAACCGTCTTTGATCGCAGCGTTCTCGCTCCAGACAACCACGTCGCCCGCGTTGATACCACTCACGATCCTGGCCATATCGTCGTTTTGCTCGCCAAGTTCGACATAAGTCTTAACAGCCTTGCAGTCGTTAAGGACAAATACGAAGTCTCCGTCGTCATCGCTGTCAAGAGCGACAGTGGGCACCTGCAATATGTCTTTTAAATTGGCGGTTTCGATCTTTGACTTAACTTCAAGTCCGAGGATGATGTTATCGTCGGGAGCTTCCAAAGCAACCTCGACTCCAACGCCCGATCCCTGCGAGGGGTCTACCATCTTTTCGATGCGGGTAACCTTTCCGGCGTACTCTTTTCCCCTGATCTTTACGGTTGCGGGCTGTCCTTCGTTTACACTGTCAATATCATACTTGTTTACGCAGCTTCTTACCACTACATCGTCGGTCGATTCAAGCGTGATGAGCATGGTTCCTTCGCCTATGCTTGCGCCCGCGGTCGTTTCGATCGATGTCACAACACCGTTAAAATCGGCTCTTATACCGTCTTTTGCCGCATTAAGTCTTGTCGTTGTTCTCTCATAATTATAATCGTTTGACTCTTTTACCGCCGCTATTTTTTCTTTGCCGGCTTTTGTCATTACAGTTGTGTACGAAGAAGCCTTCTGGTTTGTCATCTCTGCTTTAAGCTCCTTGTAATCCGCAAGCAAGACCGTAAGTCTGTTGACTTCTTCCTGGGCCTTGGCATAATCGTCATAATCATATTCAAGAAGCTTGTTCTGAGCCTTTGTAAGCGCATTCTGCGTATCCTCGATCTGCTGATTCAAAACAGTGAGGTTGTTCGTGGCTTCGGAGTAAAGACCTGCGGTCTTTCTGTTTGCCTGAAGAGCGTCATCATAATTGCCCTGATTTGTCTTGGCTTCGAACTCCATGAGTAAAAGCTGTCTTTCGATCTCCTCGCTGTCAAAGGAAATAAGAAGATCGCCCTTCTTTACGCTGTCACCTTCTTTTACAAGGATGTTTCCGATCTTACCGTTTATCTCGGAATAATATGTCCTGGAAAAATCAGATCTGACGTTACTGTTAAACTCGGTCACCTTTTTAAAATCCGATTTTGTGACCGTGAATGATTTTACATGAAGTGCGGCATTGGCGTTAAGCGAAACGACTCCGATCACCACGGCAGCTACAGCCACACCTCCTATGATAAGTCTTTTTGCATTCTTCTTTAAGTTCATTTTCTCTTCCTCTCTTTCGTGAACCGTTTTTTTATCCTATAAAGAAAAAATCCGTAAGCCTTTTGCTGATACTACTGTACAGCTTTGGCTTACGGAAGTCTTAATCTGTCTCTTGTTCAATTCTTAACTGTTCCTTAACTAAAATGACCTCGGGGAACAAAATTAAAATAACTGCGCCATGACGTCAACGACGCGCTTATACTCCGACAAAAGAGTTTCGTGATTGGCGATCATCTTATCGATCTCGCCTGCTTTTCCCGCAAGTTCCGATGTTTTTGCGATCTCGGAGAGGTTGTCGCATCCGATCTGGCGGGCAGCGTTCTTAAGCCCATGCGCTTCGATTATGTACCTGTCATAATCTTTTGCTGTCATCAGTTCTTCCAGGAAAGGTATCTTCTCGCGACCTTCTTCAAGTGCGGTTTCAAGCACTTCTTTGTATATATCTTCATCATCCGCGCAAAGTTCCATTGCTTCACTTAAGTTAAAACCGTAATCGCCCAGTTCACTTATCAACATATCTACTCCTCGCTTTCTTTCATACTGTCAGTTCTGTGTTCTTTTATCGAATCTATCATTTTTTCAACAAGAAGCTTCTTTACGTAAATATCGGTGCTTATCTTGCTGATGAGATTAAACAGCTTCAAATATTCTTGCATGTCCTTCGGAGCGTCTTCAAAGCTTTTCATTGCTTCTTCGTAATCTTTGGTAACATCCGCTTCGATCTTTGAAAATGATGCTTCAAGATTGTCAAACACTTCTTTGTAGACGTCTTCTATTCCGAACTCACCGCCTGCGTCAAGAAAATTCTCTCTTATCGGATCGAGCAAAGTCTTAACGTCGTTTATCTGAAGAAAGTTCTTATAATAATACACAAAGATGATTAAAAAAATGTGATCGCGGCTGTATTTCTTTCTGATGGGAGCCGGAATGACATCGGTCTTTGCATAGTTGTTTATCATCGTCTTGGTGACGAGCTTCTCCTCGGCCTTTGGATTGCGCGCACTTGATTTGAGTTTCTCATCAAGAAACGTCGTCACCTGATCCATGTAAAGATCTATGTCCGGAATCTCCTCACTTTTTACATGTTTGATGTTCTTAAACGATTCTTTTATACTGTTCAAAAGATCGTCTGTATCGATTATCATTTTTACCACCTCTTTTTAACCCTTAATATACTATTACACCTTTAAACCCGCTGATAGTGGGGTATTTTTTAGTATATAGTATTCAAAACCACATCACAAGATTTTTAATATACTATTATCGAATTATTAAAAACTCTTTTACATCTTTACTTTAAAACTTTAGTATGCTAAAATTTTATAGAGTTAAACGATGAATGAACCGGGAGGATTTCATTTATGAACAGTAAGATCAAGACAGAAGCTGTCGACAGCTTATTTGACGGTATTCTTTGTTTAAAGACAAGAGAGGAATGTTACGAATTTTTTGAAGATCTTTGTACCGTAAACGAACTGTTAAGCCTTTCACAGCGATATGAAGTGGCTTTCATGTTAAAAGCCGGACATACATATATGGAGATTGCCGAAAAGACCGGCGCTTCCACCGCTACGATAAGCCGTGTGAACAGATCGTTAAACTACGGCAACGACGGTTACGAAATGGTATTTGACAGATTATCCAAATAAACA
>JAILEQ010000107.1 GCA_024687305.1 Lachnospiraceae bacterium
TGTATGTTCTGGGAATGCTGCTTCCGGGTATGAAGAACGTTATCTTCGGCTTCAACTTCCTTATAGGTGTTCTGGCCGCTACGATAGTAAAAGTCTTCATATCGGGATTTAAAAAGACAAAAATGATGCATCACGAATACATAAACAACTTCCTTATGACGAGAGTGAGCAATTTCTTTTTCGATGTGATGGTGGTTGCGGGAATTGCGGCCATAAGCCTCGGACTGTTGGAAGACTACTGGGGAATAATAATCATACTTGCGATAGTGGGTATGGGTTCGACATTCCTTTACGAGAGATTTGTTGCAAAAAAACTGTTTTCGGAATATTATGAAGAACAGTTTTTGATGATGTACGGTATGCTTACCGGAACGGCAAGTACAGGAACCATTCTTTTAAGAGAGATCGACGGAGAGTTTAAGACTCCCGCGGCAGACAATATGGTATATCAGAACTTCCCGGCCATCGTATTCGGTTTCCCGATGATGCTTTTGGCAACTATGGCGCCGGTAAAGCCTTTGATGACGCTCATCATACTTATAGCATTCTTTGCGGTGATGAACATCATACTGTTCAGATCGATCATATTTAAGAAAAAGAGTAAAGGATAGTCTTTGACCTTTGCGGTCATAAGGCGGAAAGGCGGATCATGGCAGGCTTCGGAGATTGCGACAGCTGTTCAAATTACATATACGATGAAGAGTACGACTGCTACGAGTGCATGGTGAACATGGACGAAGACGACTACGGAAGACTGATGGCCGATTCGCGGTTCCAATGCCCATATTATTCTGAAGACAACGAATACAAAGTTGTAAGAAAGCAGATATAGACTTATGTAAAAAGCCACCGACAGTCGGTGGCTTTTGATATGTTTACGTTTTTGTAAGCTTATTACTTAAACTATACCTGCGTATTCGTAGCCTGCGTCCTCAACGGCTTTTTTGATATCGTCTTCGCTTACTTCTCCGTTAAGCGTGAGCGTTACGAGATTTTCTTCGTGTGATGCGGTAGCGCTCTCGACACCGGGCAAAGCTTCAAGTGCTTTCTTTACATGTGCTTCGCAGTGTGCACACATCATTCCTTTTACCGATATCTTCATGTTATTTTCCTCCTTAGATTTTTGTATCGTCTTTGCGGACGGTGAAATATTTTCAGTTTCGTTTTTATTAAGCTTAACAAGATTTAATCTTAATGCGTTCATAACAACGCAGAAGCTCGATAAGCTCATCGCTGCGGCACCGATCATCGGATTTAACGAAATGCCGAACGCTTTTGTATATGCACCTGCGGCAAGCGGTATGCATATTACGTTGTAAAAGAATGCCCAGAAGAGATTCTCATGTATGTTCCTGAGAGTTGCGCGGCTTAACTTAACGGCGGATACAACATCGCTTAACCTGCTCTTTACCAAAACGACGTCCGCAGCATCTATCGCAATGTCACTTCCCGCACCTATGGCAATACCGATATCGGCGCTTGTGAGAGCCGGTGCGTCGTTTATTCCGTCGCCTACCATGGCGACTTTTCCGGACTTTTTGAGTTTGTTTATAACGGCTTCTTTTTCGCCGGGTTTTACCGAAGCGGTGACCTCATCTATGCCGGCTTTTCCCGCTATGGTGGCAGCGGTCTTTTCATTGTCACCCGTGAGCATTACGACCTTAAGGCCCATATCTTTAAGAGCTCTTATTGCAGAAGGAGTGTCTTCTTTTATGACATCGGCTACTGAGATGATGCCGAGAAACTCGCCTTCTTTGGAAAAGAACAGAGGAGTTTCGCCTTTGTCCGAGAGTTCGTTAAAAAGATTAACGGTATCATCCGACAGAGAGACTTTGTTCTCTATGAACTCTTTGTTTCCCGCATATGTTTTAACATTGTTGACCGTTCCGGTTAATCCGTTACCCGGAAGAACATCGACGTCTTTTACGTCGTACGATTCAAGCGAAAGACCTTTTGCGTAAGCACATACCGCTTTGGCAAGAGGATGTTCGGATTTCTCTTCAAGCGAGAAGGCGGTCTTTAGAAGAACGTTTTCTTCGGTCCCGTTTGCCGGGTAAATTCCCGTAACGACCGGCTCGCCTTTGGTGACAGTGCCTGTCTTATCGAGTGCGATCACCTTAACTTTGCCGGTTTCTTCCAAAGAAGCAGCTGTCTTAAACAGAATGCCGTTCTTTGCACCAACTCCGTTGCCGACCATGATCGCCACAGGAGTGGCCAGGCCCAAAGCACACGGGCAGCTTATCACGAGTACGCAAATGGCTTTCGGAAGAGAAGAAGTAAATCCGTATCCGGCTATCATCCATGCGATCAAAGTGATCAAAGCTATCCCAATCACCGTGGGAACAAATATGCCCGATACTTTATCGGCTATCTTTGCGATCGGAGCCTTTGTGGTCGCAGCATCGCT
>JAILEQ010000133.1 GCA_024687305.1 Lachnospiraceae bacterium
CTTATCCATTGACTTTTCCATAATCTATCTCCTGTCTCTAAACAAAATTATACCCATGAATTATATACTCAAATCCACGGGTTTTCAATATCTTTTAGGTTATATATACATACGTGTGTTTTGCGTATGCTCATCATACGAGAATTCCGCTCAGGCTTTTATCCGTGCGTTTATCATATGAAAGTTCCGCTTAGGCTTTTATCCGTGCATGTATCATATGAAAGTTCCGCTCCGGCTTTTATCCGCGCGTGTATCATATGAAAGTTCCGCTCCGGACGCGCTCTTCACGCCACGCCGCTGCCTACCATCCGAACGTTTCCTTTCAGACGCGCTCTCGCTCTGATCGCAGCGTAGCGGACACTAAACTCGTAAAAAGCACTCGTTAAGTGCCGACGCTGCTTTAAGGTCTGAAAGTAAACATTCGAATGCTCTCAGCGGCTGTGATTTCAGTCTTCACCCCTTATATGAGTGCGTGCAGCATATGAATGTTTCGACTCCGGACCTTGTTTTTGCGTCGTTACTTAGCGAAGTTTTTCATGAGCTTAGTAACGCAACGCAAAAACTTTGAGCGAGAGCGCGTCCGGAGCGGAACTTTCATATGATACACGCGCGGATAAAAGCCGGAGCGGAACTTTCATATGATACACGCGCGGATAAAAGCCTGAGCGGAACTTTCATATGATACACGCACGGATAAAAGCCGGAGGGGAACTTTCATATGATACACGCACGGATAAAAGCCGGAGCGGAACTTTCGTATGATGAGCATACGCAAAACACACGTATGTACATATAACCTAAAAGATATTGAAAACCCGTGGATTTGAGTATATAATTCATGGGTATAATTTTGTTTAGAGACAGGAGATAGATTATGGAAAAGTCAATGGATAAGATCGTTGCGCTCGCAAAGTCGAGAGGTTTTGTGTATCCGGGTTCGGAGATTTACGGTGGACTTGCGAATACATGGGACTACGGTAATCTTGGCGTAGAGCTTAAGAATAATGTAAAAAAAGCGTGGTGGCAGAAGTTTGTGCAGGAGAATCCTTATAATGTGGGTGTTGATTGTGCGATACTTATGAATCCACAGACTTGGGTTGCTTCCGGACATCTTGGAAGCTTTTCGGATCCGTTGATGGATTGTAAAGCTTGTCATGAGCGTTTCAGAGCGGATAAGATCATCGAGGATTATGCGGCTGAGAAAGGTATTGAGCTTAAGTCGAGTGTTGACGGATGGTCTCATGAAGAGATGGAGAAGTTCATCAATGATAACAATATTCCGTGTCCTTCATGCGGAAAGCATGATTTTACGAGCATAAGAGAGTTTAATCTTATGTTTAAGACGTTTCAGGGTGTTACCGAGGATGCCAAGAATGTTGTTTATTTAAGACCCGAGACCGCTCAGGGTATTTTCGTTAACTTTAAGAATGTGCAGCGTACATCGAGAAAGAAAGTGCCTTTTGGTATATGCCAGATAGGTAAGTCTTTCAGAAATGAGATCACACCCGGTAACTTTACGTTCAGAACAAGAGAGTTCGAGCAGATGGAATTGGAGTTCTTCTGCAAGCCCGGAACACAGACAGAGTGGTTTGAGTATTGGAGAAAGACATGTTATGAATGGCTTCTTTCTCTTGGTATAAAGAAAGAGAATCTTCGTTTGAGAGATCACGATCCGGAGGAACTTTCTTTTTACAGCGATCATACGACAGATATCGAGTATGCATTCCCCTTCACCGATTGGGGTGAACTTTGGGGTATCGCCTCAAGAACGGATTACGATCTTACAAGACATCAGGAGACTTCGGGTGAACCCATGGATTATTTTGACGATGAGTTAAACGAGAAGTACATTCCTTATGTTGTTGAGCCTTCGCTCGGCGCGGACCGTGTGGTTTTGGCTTTCCTTTGCGAAGCGTACGATGAAGAGAATCTCGGAACCGAAGATGCTCCCGATATAAGAACAGTGCTCAGATTCCATCCCGCAATCGCACCTGTTAAGATCGGTGTTCTTCCTTTGTCCAAGAAGCTTAACGAGGGTGCCGAGAAGATCTATGCACAGCTTTCAAAGAAATATAACTGTGAATTTGACGATCGTGGAAATATCGGTAAAAGATATCGTCGTCAGGACGAGATCGGAACTCCGTTCTGCGTAACATATGATTTTGAATCCGAGACCGATAACATGGTAACGGTTCGTTTCCGTGACTCGATGGAACAGGAAAGAGTTGCGATCGCCGATCTGGATGCTTATTTTGCGGACAAATTCACATTTTAACTAGGATCGGAGTAATTATTTATGAGAGATATAACATCTAAACAGTTAAGAAAAGAATGGATAGATTTTTATGTTGCAAGAGGCCACGTTGATGTCGGTGCGGTTTCACTTGTTTCCGACGGCTCCACGGGAGCTATGTTCAATGTAGCCGGTATGCAGCCTATCATGCCATATCTTCTCGGAAAGAAGCATCCGCTCGGAACGAGACTTTGCAACGTTCAGGGATGCGTTCGTACCAATGATATTGACGGCGTCGGTGACAAGAGTCACCTTACGTTTTTTGAAATGATGGGTTCATGGAGCCTTGGTGACTATTTCAAAAAAGAAAGATGTCAGTGGAGCTATGAGCTTTTAACGGAAGTTTTCAAGTTCGACAGAGATCATCTTGCCGCTACCGTTTTTGAAGGTGACGAAAATGCGCCCAGAGACGAAGAGGGTGCAAAGTACAGGATTGAGTCAGGCTTCAAACCGGAGAACGTTTTCTTTTTACCTGCGGAAGATAACTGGTGGGGACTTGAATATGGCCCCTGCGGTCCCGACTCGGAGATGTTTTATGTGTCCGACAAGGCTCCTTGCGGACCAAACTGCAGACCCGGTTGTCATTGCGGAAAGTATACCGAGATAGGTAACGACGTATTCATGCAGTACGACAAGCAAAAGGACGGCACTTTGCTTCCTCTTGCAAAGAAGAATGTCGATACCGGTTGGGGACTCGAGAGAAACCTTGCTTTCCTTAACGGCGTGGACGATGTTTATCGTACAGACCTGTTTACCGGTGTTATTGCCAAGATCGAAGAAAAATCCGGGATCAAATACGATTCCGATGAAAAGACCACAAAGTCTATGAGAATCATCGCCGATCACCTTCGTACCGGCGTTATGCTCATCGGTGACGAGGCAAAGCTTCTTCCTTCGAACGTCGGCCCCGGATATGTTTTGAGAAGACTGTTAAGACGTGCCGTAAGACACGGTCGTGCTTTGAATCTTTCGCTTGAAGATATGCTTGATGTTGCAAGCATTTATATTGACGATGTTTATTCGGATTCTTATCCGCTTCTTACAAAGAACAAGGATTTCATCCTTAACGAGCTTAAAAAAGAGATCGTTCGTTTTGAAGCCACGCTTGAGAACGGTATGAAGGAGTTTAAGAAGATCTCCGATGAAAAGAAGTCATCAGGCGCAAAAGAGATTGACGGAAAGTCGGCATTTTATCTTTACGATACGTTCGGATTTCCTTATGAGCTTACGCTTGAAATGGCTGAAGAAGAAGGCTTAAGTGTCGATGAAGCCGGATTTAAAGAGTCTATGGACGCCCAGAAGAAGCTTGCAAGAGAGAACGCAAACTTCTCGCAGAAAGCAGCGGAAAGTTCGGCGTTTGATGAAATACCCGATTCCGTCACAACCACATTCACGGGATATGAAACCCTTGAAGATACAGGCGAGATCGTTGCTTTGGCTTCGGGCGATTATCTTACAGATGAGCTCAGTGAAGGCACGGAAGGAACCGTGGTTGTCGATAAGACACCTTTCTACGCAACAATGGGCGGTCAGAAAGGCGATGTCGGTGTTATAAGCGTGAACGGCGGTGAATTTGAAGTTTACGATACCGTTAAGCTTCCCAAGGGTCGTGTCGGTCATGTCGGCAAAGTTATTCGCGGAACCGTTAAGACCCGGAATAAAGCCACGCTTATGGTTGATAAAAAGACGAGACAGACTACATGTATGAACCATTCCGCTACGCATCTTCTTCAGGCTGCGCTTCAGGAAGTGCTCGGAAAAGATGTTCATCAGCAGGGTTCATATCAGGATCCGGACAGAACAAGATTCGACTTCAGTTACGGTGAAGCCGTAAGTGCAGATAAACTCGCGAAGATCGAAGCGATAGTAAACGAAAAGATCGGTGAAGATCTTATCGTCAATACCGACGTTATGAGTATTAATGAGGCTAAGGCTACGGGAGCCATGGCTTTGTTTGGAGAGAAGTACGGCGAAAGCGTAAGAGTTGTTTCAATGGGCGACTTTTCAAAAGAACTTTGCGGTGGTACTCATGTTAAACATACCGGTGAGATAAGGATGTTCAAGATCCTTTCCGAATCGGGTATCGCTGCGGGTGTAAGACGTATCGAAGCCGTTACCGGCGATAACGTTATGGCATATTATAAAAATGTTGAAGAAACATTGAATGCTGCCGCAAAAGAAGCTAAGACCAATCCTTCCAATCTGGTTGAGAAGATTGCACATCTTAATGCGGAAAACAAATCTCTTTCATCGGAGATTGAATCTTTAAAGGCTAAGGCCGCAAAAGAATCACTTGGAAACGTTCTTGATAACGTGACCGACGTTAAGGGAGTAAAACTCCTTGCCGCAAAGGTTCCCGGAATCGATATGAACGGACTAAGAGATCTTTCCGATTCACTTTGCGATAAGATGGGCGGAGGCGTGGTCGTTCTTGCTTCGGAAGCAGACGGCAAAGTAAATCTTGTTGCCAAGGCAAGCGATGAAGCTGTATCAAAGGGTGCCCATGCGGGAAACCTTATCAAATCGATCGCAGGTTTTGTAGGCGGTGGCGGCGGCGGCCGTCCCAACATGGCACAGGCAGGCGGAAAAGATCCTTCCGGAATCGACAAAGCTGTTTCAAGTGTTGCCGATGTATTGAACGGTCAGCTTTGATTAGTTTCAAATAGTACTTGACGAATCATCTGTTTTTGCTATAATTGTCAATGTGCCGTGTCCTCGGATCGCGGGGGATGGCGCGAAAAACCTGAATCAGTCAATAAGTGTGAAGGGACTGAAGGGAGGGAAGTAAGAATGTCAAACATAATCGTTAAAGAAAACGAGTCTCTTGACAGCGCATTGCGTCGTTTTAAGAGAAGCTGCGCAAAGGCAGGTATCCAGCAGGAGATCCGCAAGCGTGAGCATTATGAGAAGCCCAGCGTAAAGCGTAAGAAAAAGTCTGAGGCTGCAAGAAAGCGTAAATATAACTAAAAACTTTGAGCCCTTGGCGAAAGTCAAGGGCTCTATTGTCTTTTCATGAATCACTTTTATGAAAAGAACTGAAAAAGGGTTAAAAGTTGAAAACAATTCTTATCGTATTGCTGATAATCTTCATACTGTTTTGCATAGCGGTTATCATTTTCGATTCAAACCGTTATGTCATAAGAGAGTATGCCGTTAAGACAGACAAGGTTTCATGTGACCGGACGATCGTGTTTTTAAGCGATCTTCATAACAAAAAATACGGAAAGAACAATGAGAAGCTTCTGTCGGATATAAGTGCTCTTAATCCTGATCTTGTGCTGGTGGGCGGTGATATGATGACCGCCTATCCGGGTGAAGACTATTCTGTCGGTCTGAAGTTTGTAAGTGAAGTTTGCAAAAACAGACCTTACGTTTATGCCGAAGGAAATCACGAATACAGAGCACGTATTTATACAGAAGACTATAACGATCTGAGCGAAAGATACAATAGCGATCTTTCGGCGAACGGTGTTGCCATAACGATCAACGATCACGAAGATTTCTTTGATGAGATAAGAGTTTTTTCTTTGTCCATAGGGCACGAATATTACAGAAGATTTAAACTCAAACCTATGTCGGACGATTATATCGCTTCTCTGGTAGGCGAACCCGATGAGAGCCGGTTTAACATTCTGCTCGCTCATAATCCCGATTATTTTAAAAACTATGTCAAATGGGGCGCGGACATGACGCTTTCCGGTCATGTTCACGGCGGTGTCGTAAGGATACCGTTCTGGATAGGCGTGATAAGCCCAATGTGTACGCTGTTTCCCAAATACAGCGGAGGCATGTATAAAAAGAACGATCAGGCGATGATCGTAAGCAGGGGGATGGGTATGCACACAATACCTCTTCGAATGTTCAATCCCGCAGAGATCGTTGTGATCCGGATTTGTCAAAAAGACAAATAAACTGGAATCGGATGTCTGATTGTGATAAAATTTTGTCGCACAAATTTTTAGTTGGAAAAGAATATGTCTTTATCAGTTAAACTTGAAGTGTTTGAAGGTCCGCTTGACCTTTTGCTTCACCTTATCGAAAAGAATAAAGTTGATATATATGATATTCCCATAGTTGAGATCACCAATCAGTATCTTGATTATATCAAAGCGCTTAAGTCTCAGGATATGAATGTCATGAGCGAGTTTCTGGTCATGGCGGCCACTTTGGTGGATATCAAATGTCGTATGCTCCTTCCCAAAGAAGTCAATGAAGAAGGAGAAGAGGAAGATCCGAGAGCCGAACTGGTCGAGAAGCTGCTACAGTACAAGATGTACAAGTATATGGCTTTCGAGCTTCGCGACATGCAGACCGATGCGGGTGTTACCATAACAAGGGGCGAAAACCTTCCCGAAGAAGTGTTAAAATACAGGGAACCGATCGATTACGAACAGCTTGTCGGTGATCTTAATCTTGTGAAGCTTCACGAGATATTTCAGATCATGTTAAAAAGAAACGAAGACAAGATCGACCCTATCAGAAGCAATTTCGGTAACGTTGAAAAAGAAGAGATCGATATGGAAGAAAAAGCTTCGTATATCGAGGATTTCATAATGAAGCACAAAAAGTTTTCGTTCAGAGAACTGTTGGAGCGTCAGCATTCAAAAGAAGAGATAATCGTTTCTTTTCTTGTTATCCTGGAGCTTATCAAGGTTGGCAGGATAAAGGTTAAGCAGGACAAGATAAACGACGATATTACGATCACTACAGTGGCAAAAGCAGGGTAAAAGATGGACAAGACAAGTAAAAAAGCGGCACTTGAGGCAATACTTTTCGCCATGGGCGAATCGGTAAAACTTTCAAAACTCGCCGAAACGATAGAAACAGATGAAGAGATCTGCGAAGGACTTCTTGATGAACTGACAGAAGAATACAAAAAGGACAAACACGGAATCGAACTTATAAGACTCGAAGATTCATATCAGTTTGTTACAAAGGCAGATCATTACGACACTCTCATTAAGATCGCCAAGACACCGAAGAGGATGAACCTTTCCGATTCCGTTATCGAGACTTTGTCAATAATCGCTTATAAACAGCCCGTTACGCGACTTGAAGTGGAAAGCATAAGAGGAGTGAGCTGCGATCATGCAATCGACAAGCTCTTGGAGTTTGACCTTATCGAAGAACTCGGACGTAAAGATGCGCCCGGTCGTCCCATTCTTTTCGGAACGACGGAACAGTTTTTGAGAAGCTTCGGTGTGGGCAGTTTAAAGGACCTTCCCGAGCTTAATACCGTGCAGATCGAAGAGTTTAAACAGGAGGCCGAGCAGGAGGTTTCCACATCACTTAAAATTTGACAATAAAACGTTTTTAAAGAGCCGAAATTTCGGCTCTTTTTTGTTGGATATTTATTGTAAAACTTAACTTCTCTATGCTATAATATCTGCTGATTGCAATTTAATGTTTAATACAATATATATGGAGGTAAACTAAATGAGTACTACTTCAAAAGCGGGACAGAGAATCCTTTCTCTTCTCGACGAGAACAGTTTCATTGAGATCGGCGCTCTTGTAACGGCAAGAAACACCGATTTTACTTTGAAACAGTCCGCCGATGCCTCCGACGGTGTTATTACCGGATACGGTCTTATCGACGGAAAGCTTGTGTATGTATACAGCCAGGATGCATCCGTACTTAACGGAACAGTCGGTGAAATGCACGCAAGAAAGATTGCCAATCTTTATGATCTTGCATTAAAGATGGGCGCTCCCATAATCGGCCTTCTTGATTCTGCGGGATTAAGACTTGAGGAAGCAACTGATGCACTTGACGCAATGGCTTCAATTTATGCTCGTCAGTCGGCAGCATCGGGCGTTATCCCTCAGATAGCGGCAGTTTTCGGTAACTGCGGCGGCGGTCTTGCTATTTTGGAATCAATGGCAGACTTTACTTTTATGGAAGAGAAAAATGCCAAGTTATTCGTAAATGCTCCCAACGCACTTGACGGAAATTACACCGCAAAGTGTGATACCGCATCAGCTGCTTATTTAAGCGAAGCAGGCGTTGTATCAGGCGTCGGAGAAGAGGGATATGTTCTTTCTTCTATCCGTGAACTCGTTTCGGTTTTACCTTCCAATAATGATAGTTATTCAGACGAAGAAGATTGTACAGACGATCTCAACAGATCTGTAGCAGGTATCGAAGGATGTGTAGGCGATACCGCAATCCTTATTTCTCAGATAGCAGATGACAACAACTTCATCGAGCTTAAGAGCGAGCATGCTCAGTCGATGGTCACCGGATTTATCCGTCTTAACGGAAAGACCGTTGGTGTTGTTGCAAACAGAAGTGAAGTTATCGGCGAAGACGGTAAGGTAGCAAAGAAGCTCGACAGCGTTCTTTGTCCTTGCGGATGTGCAAAGGCAACCGATTTCATCAATTTCTGCGATGCTTTCTCAATCCCGATCCTTACGTTCACAAACGTAACAGGATTCAAGGCTACCGTTGATGCCGAAAAGAAGATGGCAAAGGCAGCCGCAAAACTTACAAACGCATTTGCAAACGCAACCGTTCCGAAGGTTAATGTTGTTATCGGAAAGGCTTACGGAAGTGCATATACCGTTATGAACTCAAAAGCAATCGGATGTGATATCACGATCGCATGGCCTAACGCTGAGATCGGAACAATGGATGCAAAGCTTGCCGCTAAGATCATGTATGACGGTGAGGCATCGGATGTTATCGATGCAAAGGCTGCTGAGTATGCCGCACTTCAGAACAATGTAGTGAGCGCTGCAAAGAGAGGCTATGTTGACGAGATAGTTGAGCCCGCCGACACACGTAAGTATGTTATCGGCGCATTCGAGATGCTCTTCACCAAGTTTGAAGATCGCCCTTCAAAGAAGCACGGCACAGTATAAAGAAAGGTAACGGACATATGAAAAAGAAAATCATTACATTTTTATGTGTCATCGCCTGTCTTATCAGTGTAGCCGGATGTGGTGGCGTAAGAGAATATTCCGAAGTTGAACAGGAAAAGATGCAGTATTGTACCACACTCAGCAATGAGCTGGTAGATCTTCTTTCAAATGTTGCAACAGAGGAATATCTTAAAGATATTACCACCAACTACAAAAAGCATGAATCGGCTCTTATCCTTCAGTCAATGACGTCAAATTACTATCCGGTAAGCGCGGAGTTTGGCGTGTTTGAAGGTATGCTCACCACATACATTCAGACTGAGCAGGACATGAAAGGCATCGAGTCGATAGGCGAGACACCCGTAACCGAGATCGTCGGACGTGAGATCGTAGTTACATACGACGTTTACGGTAAGGAAGCAAACGGAACAATTAAGTTTAAGTACACAAACGATCTTTATACAAAGCTTACCGCAGCAGAAGCAACAGCCAATCTTACGGTTAAGCAGAACCTTAAAAAAGCTGCAGGCAGTATGAAGAACGCCGGGCTTAACACATTACTCGGAATGGGTACCGTATTCGCGGTTCTTATTCTTATAAGTTTGATCATTTCAAGCTTTAACTTATTTAAGAAAAAAGATAAACCGGCACCGGTTAAAGCAGCAACGGTTGCTCCTGTAGCTACGTCAACAGATGAAAACCTTGCGGACGATACCGAGCTTGTAGCGGTTATCATGGCAGCCATAAGCGCTTTTGAGGGAACTGCCTCAACAGACGGTCTGGTAGTCAGAAGCATCAGAAGAGCAAACAGGAGGAATTAATGATGAAAAATTATACTATTACAGTTAACGGTACAGCTTATGATGTTACCGTAGAAGAAACCGGTGCATCCGCAGCTCCCGCAGCAGCACCCAAGGCAGCACCCAAAGCAGCTCCCGCAGCACCCAAGGCAGCAGCTCCCGCAGCTTCAGGCGCAGCAGGATCGGTTAAGGTAGAAGCAGGTGCAGCCGGCAAGATATTCAAGATTGAAAAGAACGTAGGCGATGCAGTTAAGAAGGGTGACGCAGTTGTTATCCTTGAAGCAATGAAGATGGAGATCCCCGTAGTTGCTCCCGCTGACGGAACCGTTGCAAGCGTAAACTGTTCTGTAGGCGATTCTGTTGAAGCAGGCGCATTACTTGCTACTCTTAAATAATTTGCCCAATAGACAACGATTGTTTATTTAATCATTTTTACCGGAGGAATTTAAAATGTCTTATATTGCAGATACTTTAGATAACCTGGTACATCAGACAGCATTTTTCAGTCTTTCCTGGGGCAATTATTTAATGATCGCCATTGCATGTTTATTCTTATATCTTGCAATCGCCAAAGAATTTGAACCCCTTTTACTGCTTCCGATCGCATTCGGTATGCTGCTCGTTAATATCTATCCCGATATTATCGCGCCTCCCGGAGCAGACGGATCGGCAGGCGGACTGTTATATTACTTCTATGTACTGGATGAATGGGCAATAATGCCTTCGCTCATTTTCATGGGCGTCGGCGCAATGACCGACTTTGGTCCTCTTATTGCCAATCCGAAGAGCTTCTGGCTCGGTGCCGCTGCTCAGTTCGGTATTTTCGCAGCTTATTTCGGAGCCATCGCTTTAGGCTTCAACGATAAAGCTGCCGCAGCAATTTCCATCATCGGCGGTGCTGACGGTCCTACTTCCATTTTCCTTGCAGGAAAACTCGGACAGACAAACTTACTCGGACCGATCGCGGTTGCGGCATATTCGTATATGTCACTTGTCCCGATCATTCAGCCCCCCATCATGAAGGCTCTTACTTCCGAAAAGGAAAGAAAGATCAGAATGGCACAGTTAAGACCCGTGTCCAAACTTGAGAAGATCCTTTTCCCCATTATCGTTACGATCGTGGTATGTATGATCCTTCCCACCACAGCTCCCCTTGTAGGTATGCTCATGCTTGGTAACCTCTTCGGTGAGTCAGGTGTTGTAAGACAGCTCAAAGAAACCGCATCAAATGCGCTTATGTATATCGTAGTTATCCTTCTTGGTACTTCGGTAGGTGCTACCACAAGTGCAGAAGCATTCTTAAACGTTTCAACGCTTAAGATCGTTGCACTCGGTCTGATCGCATTTGCATTCGGTACAGCAGCAGGTACGTTGTTTGGTAAGCTTATGTGCTTCCTTACTCACGGCAAGGTTAATCCCCTTATCGGTTCTGCAGGCGTTTCTGCGGTTCCCATGGCCGCAAGAGTTTCTCAGAAGGTTGGTGCCGAAGCAGATCCTCAGAACTTCCTTCTTATGCATGCAATGGGACCTAACGTAGCCGGCGTTATCGGTACGGCAGTTGTTGCCGGAACCTTTATGGCCATCTTCGGGGTCTTCTAAAGAGTTGCATTGCTCAGAACTAAACAAATAATACTATTACAAGGAGAAAAATTATGTCAGAAGTAGTTAAGAAGCCTGTTGGCATTATGGAGACCGTACTTCGTGATGCACATCAGTCACTTATCGCAACCAGAATGCCTACGGATGTTATGCTTCCCATTTTGGATAAAATTGACAAGGTCGGCTATCACGCTGTTGAGTGCTGGGGCGGTGCAACATTTGATGCATCTCTTCGTTTCCTTAAGGAAGATCCCTGGGACAGACTTCGTAAGATCAGAGACGGCCTTAAGAATACAAAAACACAGATGCTTTTCAGAGGTCAGAACATTTTGGGATATCGTCCCTATGCAGATGACGTTGTTTACGCATTTGTTGAAAAGTCTATCGCTAACGGTATCGACGTTATTCGTATTTTCGACTGCCTTAACGATATCAGAAACCTTCAGGCAGCAGTAGATGCCACAAATAAGATCAAAGTTCAGGAAGGCCGCGGTGAATCACAGATCGCACTTTCTTATACACTTGGTGATGCTTATACTCTTGAGTATTGGGCAGATATGGCGAAGAAGATCGAAGAGATGGGTGCAGATTCAATCTGTATCAAAGATATGGCTGGTCTTCTTGTTCCTTACAGAGCAGCAGAGCTTGTTAAGACACTTAAGGAAAGTACAAAGCTTCCTATTCAGTTACATACACACTATACTTCCGGTGTTGCTTCAATGACTTATCTTAAAGCAGTTGAAGCCGGCGTTGACGTTATCGATTGTGCGATCTCACCTTTCGCTCTCGGTACTTCACAGCCTGCTACCGAAGTTATGGTTGAGACCTTTAAGGGTACTCCTTATGACACAGGTTACGATCAGAAGGTACTTGCAGAGATCGCAGATTACTTTACTCCTTATCGCGAAGAGTGCTTAAAGAGCGGTCTTATGAGCACCAAGGTGCTTGGCGTAAATATTAAGACACTTCTTTATCAGGTACCCGGCGGTATGCTTTCGAACATGGTTTCACAGCTCAAAGAGCAGCATGCTGAAGATAAGTATCGTGATGTTTTGGAAGAGATTCCGAGAGTTCGTAAAGACTGCGGTGAGCCTCCGCTCGTTACTCCTTCTTCACAGATCGTCGGAACACAGGCTATCTTCAACGTCCTTATGGGTGAAAGATATAAGATGGCTACTGGCGAGTTCAAGGATCTGTTAAGAGGTAACTACGGACAGACCGTTAAGCCTATGAACCAGGAAGTTATCGACAAAGTCATTCCCGGCGAACCTCGTTCGACTGCTCGTTCGGCAGAAGCTACCGGTCATGACAAGCCCGAGCTTGAGAGTATCGAGGCAGAGATGAAGCAGTACAAGCAGCAGGAAGAAGACGTATTGTCATATGCGCTTTTCCCTCAGGTTGCTACAGAATTCTTCAAGTATCGTGAAGCTCAGCAGACAAAGGTTGACACCACGATCGCAGATACAAAGAACGGAGCTTATCCTGTATAATTGTTATGGGTTTAAAACCCGCGACACAGAAGTCGCGGGTTTTTTCTTTTTCATAAAATGAACCGACTCCACCGTCCGACAGGTTCATTTTTGTTTAGTGACACAGACGGAAAAAGGTGATAAATTTTTAGTATAGATGATCATAAAGGGGATATCTTATACATGGTTAAAGTAGTAGAGATAAACAAGATAGAAGATGCACTTGAACTTTTTGTTCAACAGGAATACAGGGAAGATCTGGACAGAAATCGTTCGTGGTATCTTTACAGAGGAATGACAAATATCAAGTTTAAGCTGACTACAAGTCTTGATCGTAACTGCAAAGATCATAAACGTGAACTGGAGCCCTGTATCCTTTCAAATTTCACCAAATACGGTGCTTTGGAAGACCCTACGATCGAAAGATCGGTCTGGAGACAGATGTTCATGGGTCAGCATCACGGACTTCCCACAAGGCTTATGGACTGGTCTCAATCGCCTCTTGTTGCGCTGCATTTTGCCACGAGTGAGAGTAATCTCGATAAGATGGATGCGCATGATTGTATGATCTGGCGTATCGATATGAAGGAGCTTCACAATCTGCTTCCCTTAAGATACAGAGAAGAGCTCGACAGACATCGGTCATCGGTCTTTACGGTCAATATGCTTACCGATGTTGTTCCGAGTCTTAAACAATACGATGAGGATATGAAAGACAATGCCATGGTCGTTATAGAGCCTCCGTCGATAGATCCGAGAATAGTCAATCAATATTCATTTTTCTCGATCGTACCCAACGGGATAGAAGACGTGGAAGTCTTTCTGGACAAATATACCAACAATACGATCAAATATGTTATTCCCAAGGAACTGCGCTGGCGTATAAGAGACATGCTTGACGGTCAGAACGTCAGCGAGCGAATGTTCTTCCCCGGACTAGACGGTTTATCGTGCTGGCTTGGAAGGCATTACTTTGTAAAATAGCGTTACTATTCGCGTAAGACAAAAAAGAAGAACCATTTCTCATGCTTGCATGAAAGAAATGGTTCTGTTTTTTTGTCGCAACTGCGAAGCAGTGGCCAAAACTCAATGAGTAATCTTAGTGCGAAGCACGGGAAAGCATGCGCAGCATGCGGGATTACGAATTGTTGTTTTGGACAAAGCGAATAGCAGATTATTTAACGGTAACTTTTGTGATGTGAGGGTTGGGTCCTTCATACCAGTAAAGGAATCCTTCAACGTCGCAAACCTGACCTTCGGTAAGAGAGCCTACTTGATTGTAGAAGTCTGCGTCAGATCCGTTCAAATAGTACTCAAGGCAGAAATAATATTCCTGTCCGTCTTTGGTGAAGTTTACATAGATATCGTCGCCGGGTTCGCCATTCTTGTAAGATACGGCGCTAACGGTCATATCCTTGAATGATACGAACTGGTTCTGATAATCTTTAAGTTCATCTTTGCCAAGGAAAGAAGTAACATCTTTTGCTGTTGCAACGTAGTTGCCGCTTTCGAATTCGAATGTAGCGTCTACGATCTCAACTTCGCCTGACCACTCGCTCTTGTAACCTTTAACCTTGATCTTGGTACCGGGTGTAAGCTTAGCTGCATCTTCTTCAGAGCAAGCCATGTTGTACATGAAATATGCACCGTCCTTGTCGGCTGCGTAAACGGTCACCATGTTATCCCACCATGACTGATGAGCCTGAACATATGCCTCGATGGTAACTTCGCTGTCGAGAGCTGCTGCAGCATATTCTGCGTATGTCATAACGCCTTCGGACTTAGCTTCAGAACCGCCGTCCTTTGAACCGCAGGCAGTAAATGCCAATACAAGTGAAAGAGCACAGATTAAAGCCAATACTTTTTTCATAATAATCTCCTTTGTGAATAGAATAGGTTATTCAAACACTTTTATTATAAGTAAAAGAGCATATAAATCAATGTATATATGTAACAATTTTACAAATTAAGAGCATGTTTTTTGGCTATTTTTTCTTTTTACCGATCATAAAGTTATAAAGGTAATAAGCTCCGAGAACCAGCCAAACGACTATAAGTGTGACCATGAGCGCAACTGACGGTCCGGGAAGTTTTCCGAGGTCTTTTTTATTAAGGCTTTCGGTCGCGCTTGTTCTGTGCTGGTCAAGATGGTACAAAGAAGCCGTATCTTTAAACAGCTTTTTCATATAAGCGTCATCGACGGTCTCTTTACGACGTTCTGATTTGGTAACGCTTTCGATAAGCTGACCGGCAGCATCGCGAAGAGAAGCGGAACCGTTGAACACAGGAGTTACAAAAGTGTGATCTGTGTTATCAAGCAACAGTTTGGCAGCTTTTATCTTGATATCGTAATGATCGGGATCGTCGGGTGAGGCCTTGGAAAGATAATCAAGATATTCGGGGCTTTCCTGAGCTTTTTTTGTTACAGGGACGTAGCCTTCGGTCTCGGAGTATGCGCATTGCACGTCGTTTGTGAGCATGAACTGTGCAAAGAGCCACGAAGCCAACACTTCCTCGGGATCGGCTTTGTTAAACACGCATATAGAAGGGCCTTGCGATATCATATACGGTTCATCGGTATTAAACTGCGGTATGGGAAGCACTTCGGTCTCAAATTCAACGACCTTATCTTCGGCAATATCATGATTCTTGGCATTTGAACCCATCCACGTAGCTCCGGCGGTTGAATCTATCGCAAAAATGCACTGTCCGGCATTTAAGAAGTTTCCGGGGTAGCTTGAGATCTTGAATGTTGAGAAAGAACCGGTTTTGGCGTGCTTTGAGATCTCAAACAAAAGATCTTTCGTGGTATCGTTAAAGATGAGGATATTTCCGTCATTATCGGAATAACCCGCATCAAGCTGCTTTAACATTGAGATCATCATATTGTCGGTCGATTTATAGATGAACGGAATCATAACTTTTTGCCCGTTGATCTTATAATTGCCGTTTGCGTCTGTTTCCATGGCTTTTTCGCTGACTTCCCAGATAAAATCCCATGTCATGGTATCGGGAATCTCATAGCCCATTTTTTCGATATAAGTTTTGTTGATATATAAGGCTTCGGTGGAGCGCATATAGGGTATGGCGTAATAGTGTTCACCGATCTTACATTCATTTATGAATTTGGGTACGATCTCGTCGAACGAAGGGGCGTCATATTTGATCTCACTGCCGTTAAGCCCGTATTTTTCGTCTGCGAAAAGATCATCCAACGCAATGACGGTATTGCTTCCGGTAAGATAGGTCGCTATATGATCGGGATAGGTAATGCATACGTTTGGCGTAGTGTTTGTTGATATATTCGTGATGACGTCGTTATAGATTTTGCCGTAATCGGTATATATTCGCATATTGACTTTGATGTTCGGATATAACGCTTCAAAGTCGCTTATGGCTTTTTTGTATATCTCAACCTGGGTTATGTTGGTATCGTTCTTTGCCCAGAAGGAGATCTCAAATTGGCGTGAAGTATCAAAGTTTTCGGGTATCTCAAATTCTTTTAATCCTTTGGTGCCGTGACAGCCGCACAAAGAAAACATAAGTGCGGTCGCTATTAGGATCGAGAGAATCTTTTTTAAATATTTCATCATCCTTTTGTACCTCCTCTCGAAACACCTTCCATGATCTTTTTATGGAAGATAAGGAAGACGATTATGAGCGGAAGAGAGATGACTACCACGGCAGCCATCATGGCGGGGATGTTCTCTCGGCCGAAGCCGTTCTCACGTATCTCCTGAATACCGTTCGAGACCAGAAAGTAGTTTGAGTCGTCAGTCACAAGACGAGGCCATACATAAGAGTTCCAGCATTCGATAACTTTAAGTATCGTTATCGTAATGACGGTCGGCTTACAGATGGGAAGCATTACTTTGAACAGATATTTTATATCGCTTGTTCCGTCGACTTTGGCCGCTTTGTAGAGCGAGTCAGGGATCTGTTCGAAGTTTTCTTTTAACAGATAAATGTAAAATACCGATGTGACAGACGGAAGGATAAGTCCCGAAAACGTGTTACGCATATCGAGATTGGTTATCGTTACGTAGTTTGTGATGATGACAAGTTCGTTGGGGATCATCATTAACGAAAGAAAAAGAGCAAATGTAACATTTTTACCTTTGAATTCGAGTCTTGAGAACGCGAATGCGGCAAATATCGTAACGAACAGCATGAGAGCTGTCGTCAATACGGTAAAAAGAAGCGTGTTCAAAAAATATCTTGATAACGATACGGTCGTAAAAGCATCAAAATAATTGCTTAAAGTCGGGCTCAGAGTGAAAAATTTCGGAATGTACTCCGAATTGTAAGAACTGTAGCTTTTAACCGAGGTGAGTATCATCCAGTAAAAAGGAAACAGCACTATCAAAGCCCATAGTGCAAGCAGGGTGTACGTGACCGTGTTCTTTATGCGTTTTTGCCTTGCGGCTTTACTGATTTCGTTGTTAATAACACTTGATTCGCTCATGGATTAAGCCTTTCGATCAATATTGAACGTTTTTCTTGCTTATGGTCAGGTTTATGACAGTGATCGTGAAAACTATCGCAAAAAGTATAAGTGATGCTGCGGAAGCATATGAAGGATATCCGCCGGAATCACCGTAGAGCATGTCGTAAACGTAACCTACTATAGTGTTCATTCCCGCAGCGTTAAGGTTTGTTCCGAATATGGCGACCTCGTCGGAGTAAGCCTTGAACGCACCGATAAATCCTGTGATGACAAGATAAAAGATCATCGGTGAGATCATCGGAAGCGTGATCTTGTAAAAAATCCTGAAAGGACGGGTACCATCTACTTTTGCCGCATTATAGTAATCCTTTTTGACACTTGCCAGAGCACTTGTAAGGATCAGTATCTTGAACGGCATAACAACCCAGATCGTATAAAAGCACATTACAAACATTTTTGCCGGATAAGGACCGTCAATGAAATCGATCGATTCGTGTCCGAAAAGGTTGATGACAAGATTTATGAGACCGTCGGAATATGCCGTCTTTTTAAAGAGGATCATGAAAACAAGACCGACAGCCAGAGTATTTGTCACATAAGGCAAAAAATATACGGTCTGGAACAGTTCCTTTAAAGGCTTTATGGAGTTAAGCCCCAGAGATATCAGCAATGCGATTCCGGTTGAAAGAGGAACGGTTATTATAACTATGATGAACGTGTTTTTCAGTGCCTGCAGAAAGTACGGGTCGTGCAGAACATAAGAGAAATTGTATGTGCCTACACCCATGAAACTTTGCGATGCAAAGTTATAGCCTTCCTCAAACGAATAGACAACAACGTCAATAAGAGGATAGATCATGAAAACGGCTAAAAACAGAATGGCGGGTAACAGGTACAGCCAGCCTTTATATTTGTTATATGACATCAGTAATCTATCCTTTCTTCACTTTCAATGTCAAAGAGGTGAACTTTGCCGGGTTTAAGTGAAAAGTGTACGGTGTCTTTATCGGGATCGGGTGCATCTTCGGAACTTACTATGGAACGTATTACGGTTCCTTCAAAAGCAGGGTTTTCGGACAGGACGGAAGTGTCACGTCCCATGATCTCGATACGCTTAAGTTTACATGTCATCGGACCGTTTTCGTCAACAATAAAGCCCTCGGGACGGATGGCTGCATAAACATCGCGGTCGGAGGTGTTGACATCCAGTACGGCTTCATCGTTTATCATAAGTTTTTTATCTTTTACAAAAGCTTTGAATACGTTAATGGCGGGAGTGCCGAGGAATTTGGCGACAAAAAGATTGACCGGAACGTCGTAGACTTCCTGCGGTTTTCCTTTCTGCATAAAAAGGCCGTCCTTCATAACAACGATCATATCGGAAATGCTCATCGCTTCTTCCTGATCGTGTGTTACAAACACTGTAGTGATGCCTGTTTCACGCTGGATGCGACGCAGTTCTTCACGGGTCTGAAGCCTTAATCTGGCGTCAAGGTTCGATAACGGCTCGTCAAGAAGAAGGATTCCGGGCATTTTAACGAGTGCACGTGCTATGGCGACACGCTGCTGCTGGCCGCCCGAGAGTTCACCGGGCTTCCTTTGCATATATTCTTCGATCTGAACAAGCTTTGCGGCTTCGATGGCTTTTTCTTCCATCACTTCTTTGGAAAGCTTGTCTTTCCCTTTTAAATTCTCGAGAGGAAAGAGTATGTTCTGCCTTACCGTAAGGTGAGGATAGAGAGCGTAATTCTGGAAAACAAGACCGACTCCGCGCTTTTCGGGAGAAAGACCGGTAACATCGTCTTCGCCGAAGAAGATCTTACCCTCGGTAGGTTTCTCAAGACCGCTGATCATGTTTAACATCGTACTTTTTCCGCATCCGGAAGGCCCAAGGAGCGCAACGAGCATACCGTCGGGTATCTCCATAGAGAAATCGTTTACGGCTGTTACGTCATCTTTGATCTTCTTGTTTCTGTTGGGAAATTTTTTTGTTAGATGTGACAGTGTGACATTCATTTGACATTCATCCCCTGTGTATAGATTCATGTAACAAAATCAGTATAAAAGAAAAATATAAAATAATAAAGCATTTTGCTTGCAATCGATTGCAATTATGCAGACTATTCTGTATAATAACAGATGTTGTGGAATGGTTATATTATTTTTTATAAGGAGGGCGTTATGGCACGTAAAGAAATCATTTCAAAAGACGGTCTGTTGGAATCATCATTCAATATGATAAAACAATCGGGCTTTTCTGAGCTCACAGCCAGAAAACTCGCGGCATTTGCAGGCTGTTCCACTCAACCGATCTTCAGGAATTTCGCTAATATGGAAGACCTGATCGGACAGACTTTCGAAAAGTCTTTGCTTTTCTTTGACAGTTTTTATGAGAAGTTTGACAAGGGAAGTCACATCCCGTTTGTGAATCTCGGCCTTTGTTATATTGCTTTTGCGCAAAAAGAAAGCAATCTTTTCTCATTTCTTTTTATCAACTGTCCAAAGAACGATTACAACCTTTACAGCAAGTTAAACGGTCGTACCGGTGCGGTAAAGAACGAGATGAATCTCGCAAGAGAGGAAGGCGTTTCCAATCCCGAAGCGATCTTTATGAAGATGTGGATGCTCATCCACGGTGCTGCCTGCATGTCGATAACCGGAGATTACGATCTTTCGCCGGCTGAGACGCGCATTCAGCTCGAAGAAGCCTACAAGGCATTCGTAAGATAACTTGTACAGAGGTAAATATGGAAAGCAACAAAGATTTTTTGTCTATTATCAACGAGGCATATCCAAAGCTCAGCAAAGGACATAAACTGGTTGCCGCTTATGTGGTCGATCGTTACGATCAGGCTGTTTTTATGACGGCCGCAAAATTGGGTAAGACTGTAGGGGTTAGCGAGTCAACCGTTGTAAGATTTGCGACTGCTCTTGGATTTGACGGATATCCCGAGTTTCTGAAAGCGCTCGAAGAATGGTACAAATCCAAAATGAATACCGTTCAGAAGATAGGCGCAAAATACGGCAGAGCGAGTCAGTCGGAACTGCTTACATCCGTTATGAGTTCGGATATCGAAAAGATAGAAGATACGATGTCCAATCTTGACGTCGATACTTTCGAACTGGCTGTAGATCTTATACTTAAAGCAAGAAAAGTGTACGTGGTCGGATTAAGATCGTGTGCACCTCTTGCCGACTTTTTGCATTTTTATCTTTCGATGATAAGACCCGATGTTGTGCTTTTGAACACTACGAGCGTCAGTGAGATGTTTGAGCAGATGATCCGTATCGACGAGCACGACTGCATCATCGGTATTTCTTTCCCGCGTTATTCGATGCGTACGTTAAAGGCAATGGAATTTGCAAACGATCGAAATGCAAAAGTCATTTCGATAACCGATTCGGTATATTCGCCGATGAACCTGTATTCATCGTGTAACCTTTTGGCTCGTTCCGACATGGTTTCCATCGTTGATTCCCTTGTGGCACCTTTAAGCGTTATAAATGCCCTTGTGGTGGCACTTTGTTTAAAGAGACCGGATGAGGTTAAGACCAATCTTGAGAACCTTGAGACAGCCTGGAACAATTACCAGGTTTATTTGAATGACGAGATCAATTTCATTGACGATCAGCCTATACTTAATTATTCGCTTCGTCGTGAAGAAGGTGATAATACATGAAAGTCATTGTGATCGGCGGCGGAGCGGCCGGCATGATGGCCGCATGGCGTGCGGGAAGTCTCGGCGCAGATGTTACCGTTTTAGAAAAGAACGAAAAACTCGGTAAAAAGCTGTTCATAACAGGTAAGGGAAGATGCAATGTCACCAATTCATCGGATATTGACACTGTTTTTTCAAATATAAACAGAAATCCGAAATTTCTGTACAGTTCGATCTACACTTTTGACAATGAAGCTTTAATGAAACTGCTTGAAAGCTACGGTCTCAAACTGAAAGTAGAGCGTGGAAATCGAGTTTTTCCGGCTTCAGACAAGTCTTCGGATGTAATCAAGACATTCGAGCGTATGCTTAAGGATGTACATGTTAAGGTGGAACTTAACAAAACAGTCGACAGACTGCTTTATGATGCAAATGTCTGTACCGGTGTATCCTTAAAAGACGGAAAAAAGGTGTTTGCCGACAGGATCATTGTCGCAACCGGCGGACTGAGTTATCAAAGCACGGGTTCGACGGGTGACGGATACAGATTTGCAAGTGAGAGCGGTCATTCGATAGTCAAACCCGAGCCTTCGCTTGTGGGGATCGAGACAAGAGAAGAATGGGTAAAGTCCTTACAGGGCCTTTCGCTTAAAAACGTCACACTTTCGTTAAAAATATCCGGAAAAGAAAAGTATACGGAACTCGGAGAGATGCTGTTTACACATTTTGGCATATCCGGGCCTCTTGTATTGTCCGCCAGCGCTTTTATAAACGAGGAAACATTAAGGAACAAAGATGTTTCTGTTTCGATAGATCTTAAACCGGGTCTTTCAAAAGAGGAACTCGATAAGAGAGTGCTGAAAGACTTCGAGGAGAACATTAACAGGAATTATATAAATTCCTTAGACAGACTGCTTCCTCAAAAACTTATTCCCGTTATTGCGGAACTGTCCCGCATAGCACCGGATACAAAAGTAAATGTGATAAAAAGCGAAGACAGGAAACGTCTTGTCGAACTGTTAAAAGATCTGACGGTTACTCCGAAGAAACTTCGTCCCCTCGACGAAGCCATAATTACACGGGGAGGAGTGAACGTTAAAGAAGTGAATCCTTCGACGCTTGAATCTAAATTATGTAAGAACCTCTATTTTGCGGGTGAACTGTTAGATATCGATGCTATGACCGGAGGATATAATCTTCAGTTGGCCTGGTCTACCGGATACCTTGCCGGAACGATAGAGTAAAGGAGAAAAAAATGAGTTATCAGATAGCTATAGACGGACCTGCCGGAGCAGGAAAAAGCACGATAGCCAAGCTTGTTTCCAAGGAACTTGGATTTGTTTATGTGGATACCGGAGCAATGTACAGGGCGATGGCACTCAACTGCCTTGAAAACGGTGTCGATAAGGACGATGAGGCGGGTGTTGTCGATCTCGTTTCAAAAACAGACGTTTCGATCAAATATATAGACGGAGAACAGGCAGTTTTTCTTAACGGTGAAAATGTAAACGGCCGTATCAGAACGCCTGAAGTCGGAAACGTTGCATCTGCCATTTCCGTATACGGTGAGGTACGAAGAAAACTCGTCGATCTTCAGCAAAAACTCGCAGTGAGCGAAAATGTAGTAATGGATGGGCGCGACATAGGAAGCGTAGTTCTCCCGAACGCAGATATCAAGGTTTATCTCGATGCCGAGGTTGAAGTGAGAGCCAAAAGAAGATATGACGAACTTATCGCGAAAGGAGAAGATGCCGTGTTTGAAACTATCCTTTCCGAGATGAAGGAACGCGATTACAGAGATATGCACAGAGATATCTCTCCGCTTGTAAAAGTAGCTGATGCATATTGCGTGGACAGTTCTTACATGACTATCGAAGAAGTGAAGGATGCTATCATTAAAGGCTTTAAAGAGGCGATTGAATAGTGGAAAGAGAAGTAGTTGTAACAAAGAATGCCGGTTTTTGCTTCGGAGCCGCCAGGGCCGTGGAACTGTTGGAGAAAGCGGCGAGTGAGGGAAAACCCGTTTATACATACGGTCCCATTCTTAACAATGACAGGCTTGTTGAATCATTTACAAAAAAAGGTGTTAAAGTGATCGAAGATGTCTCGGAGTTAAAAGACCTTCCGAAGGGAATAGTTGTAATAAGGTCTCACGGTGTCTCAAAAGAAGTTTACAAGGCTTTGGATGAGACCGGAAACGAGGTCATCGATGCAACGTGTCCTTTTGTCAAAAGAATCCATAAGATCGTAGATGAAAGAAGCAAAAACGGAGAGAAGATTGTTGTCATTGGAAACCCGACGCATCCCGAAGTTAAGGGAATTGTAGGCTGGAGCAACAGTGAATGTACGGTCATAAATACGATGGAAGAGGTCGAAAAATTTTGCCGCGCCGACATAAAAGATTTTTGTATTGTCGCACAAACGACCTTCAACAGTAACAAATTTCAAGAATTCCTTGATATTTTCCGCAAAAAAGGTTACAATATCAACGTTATGAATACAATTTGCGATGCTACGCGTATAAGGCAGACCGAAGCGGCGGAATTGTCTAAAAAATCAGCGGTTATGCTGGTTATCGGAGACGAAAAGAGTTCCAACAGCCGAAAGCTTTATGACATATGCAAAGCGGATTGCAATCATACATACTTTATCCAGTCGGTAGAGGATATCAGGGGGCGATTACCCGTAACACCGGGACCGATAGGTATAACAGCCGGGGCATCCACCCCGAAATATATTATTGAGGAGGTTCAAAGCTATGTCAGACATGACTTTTGAACAGATGCTCGACGCATCATTTAAGACAATACATACGGGAGAGGTTGTTGAGGGTACTGTTATCGACGTTAAGCCTGAAGAGGCTGTTTTAAACATCAATTACAAATCCGATGGTATTCTTACCAGAAATGAATATACGAACGATCCCGGAGTTGACCTTACAAAGGTTCTCAAGGTCGGCGATACACTTGAAGTTAAGGTTATCAAAGTTAACGACGGTGAGGGACAGGTTCTTCTTACATACAAGCGTCTTGCAGCAGACAGAGGCTCAAAGAGACTTGAAGAAGCATTTGAATCACAGGAGATCTTAAAGGCTAAGGTTTCACAGGTTCTCGAAGGTGGTATTTGTGTGGTTGTTGAAGAAGTAAGAGTCTTCATCCCCGCAAGTCTGGTATCCGATACATACGAGAAAGATCTTTCCAAGTACGACGGACAGGAGATCGAATTCGTTATCACAGAGTACAATCCCAAGAAGAGACGTTTCATCGGTAACAGAAAAGTCATTCTTGTTGCACGTAAGGAAGAAGCTCAGAAGAAACTTCTTGAGACTATCAAAGAAGGCGATGTTATTGAAGGTACCATCAAGAACGTTACCGATTTCGGCGTATTCGTAGATCTTGGCGGTATGGACGGACTTCTTCACATCTCGGAAATGAGCTGGGGACATGTTGAGAATCCCAAGAAGAACTACAAAGCAGGCGACAAACTCAAAGTTCTCATTAAAGAGATCAACGAGAACAAGATCGCTTTAAGCCTTAAGTTTTCCGATACCAACCCTTGGAACAATGCAGAAGAGAAGTATGCGGTCGGCACCGTTGTAACGGGTAAGGTTGTAAGAATGTCCGACTTTGGTGCGTTTGTAGAGCTTGAAGACGGCATCGATGCACTTCTTCATGTATCACAGATTTCAGGCGAGCATATTGAGAAACCTTCGGACGTTCTCAAAGTCGGTGATGAAGTAACAGCTAAGGTTGTTGATTTCAATCTTGACGACCACAGAGTAAGCATCTCCATCAAGGCAATGACCGCTAAGCCCAAGGCAGAAGAAGCCAAGGACGACGATGACAGTGAGATCGCAAGCGTTGATATCGAAGCTGTTATAGCCGAAGAAAACGCTAAAGCTGAAGATGAGGAGCCCGCTCCCAAGAAGAGAACAACAAAGAAGAAAGCAGCCGAGGAAGTAACTGAGGAAGCTAAAGAGGAGCCCGCCAAGGAAGAGTAAGCCTTATAACAAACGGTTATTTTTCATATGTTAAAATTAATGAGCAGTTTTATGACTGCTCATTCATTTTTAGGAGTGTAACTGATATGGCATACGACTACGAATATTTCAAAAAAGCTATCTATGAAATGACTAAGATAGATTTAAACGCCTACAAAGAAAAGCAGATGAAAAGGCGTATCGATACACTTATCGATAAGCACGAGATCAAAGGATATGACAATTATGTTGCTTTGCTTAAAAAGGACAGGGAGAAGTTCGAAGAGTTTGTCAGTTATCTAACGATAAATGTTTCCGAGTTTTACAGAAATCCCGATCAGTGGGCTTTGATGGACAAGGAGATCATTCCCGAGCTTATCTCAAAGTTTGGCAAGAACTTAAAGATATGGAGCGCCGCTTGTTCTACGGGAGACGAGCCTTATTCTCTTGTAATGGCTCTCTCCAGACACATTCCGCTTAATCAGATAAAGATATTTGCAACCGATATCGATAAGCAGATACTTGAGAAAGCAAAGCTTGGTCTTTACAATGCCAAGTCCATCGAGAACGTTCCCAAAGATCTTAAAGAGAAATATTTCGAAGAAGTCGGCGGATCGTACAGAATAAAAGATGAGATCAAGCAAAGAGTCGAATTTAAACAGCACAATCTTTTAAAAGATCCTTTCCCCAGAGATATGCATATGATCGTTTGCAGAAATGTTCTCATTTATTTTACCGAAGAAGCAAAAGAGCAGATATTCAGACAGTTCTGCGATGCACTTAAGAGTAAAGGTATTTTGTTCATAGGAAGTACCGAGCAGATAATAAACTATAAAGAGATCGGATTCCAGCGTAAAAATAGTTTTTACTATGATAAGCCTTGATTTGTCATAATAAAAAACGGTTTTCATCAGCGGTATAATACATAAAATATAAAAACGATACGGATATTTCTCCGTATCGTTTTCTTTATACCTACTTATTATATTTCTTCATATGATCCAAAACGTGTGATGCGTAAGTCGAAAACAGTTCTCTGTCGGTCTTACGCTCGTTGGTCAGTTCAAAGAAGAGGTTCTTTGAGGAGTATTCTTTCTTAAAGAAAGGATTAACCACAGCGTCCCATTCGGGTAAGAACTGTGAACGTTTCCTGGTGTAGCATGTGTCTGCCGTGGCCTGTACGCGGTGCGATCTGTCCACAAACGATGCGACCGATTTATGAAGAGCGGTATCTTCGGCAGGCAGATAGTAGTATTCTTTGTAATTGGCATAATAATATTTGAGTTCTTCCTCGTAGAGAGGGACACGTAACATGGCCTGTCCTGAAGCACCTGCGAAATAACATCCGTCAA
Organism: Lachnospiraceae bacterium; assembly: GCA_024687305.1. Taxonomy (GTDB): domain Bacteria; phylum Bacillota; class Clostridia; order Lachnospirales; family Lachnospiraceae; genus UBA1258. The sequence continues at coordinate 26,463 of JAILEQ010000133.1, forward strand.
CGGACAAAGAAACGGGTATCGGAAGATCCGAAGGCGTATTCAATGTCATCAAAAGTTCCGAATGTCTCTGGTTTGAAGTGTCGTTAAAGTAATTGGCCGAAACTTTGGTGACAACCACCTTTTCGTTGAAAAGGTCAAAGTATGAGAGTATCGGAAGTATATTCACAAGTCCTTTGATGTCTTCGTAGTTATGAAGCAGCAGAAGGTCTTTTTTTGCGGGATCCTTTTCTGAAACATATGAATGATATATTCCTATAAGATCTCCTCCGGTATAAATGTCTTCACGATCGATCTTTAAGAATTTTTCTATCGTTTTCTGCTTGCAGTTCTCAACTTTCAAGAAATTTTTGTAAGGCGAAATACGTCTGAAGATATCCACACCGTCAAAGGCATCAAATGAATGATCGAGACCATGTTCCATACATTTGGCGGCGATATAAGGAATATCGAAATTGTTACCGTTAAAATGAATGAGATATTTGTAATCCGAAGCAAAATCAAAGAAACGATCGATCACTTCGGTCTCTTCGGAATACTCGTCGGCAAAAAACTGGACAGATCTAAAAACGCCGTCTTTAAAGTACACACAGCCGATAAGATAAAGGTTCGAAGTACGGGCGGTAAAACCGGTCGTTTCGATATCGATGAAAAGGCATTGCTCACAAGGCGAAAGCTTTTCAAGCGGGTAATTCAATTTAATATCGTCTATAACTCTTTCTATGATCTGCATATTGATATTCTATCATTTGAGTTTTCATTTCACAAGAAATAAATTAAAGACACAAGTGTCATAATAAGACAAAAAACAGATGAAATTCAAGTTTTGACACAGGTATCATTATGTAGTATTATAAAGTGGTATTGGAATTTTGATGAAGGATGGTTTACGTATGGCAAGTCTGACTTTCAGGGGCGGTATACATCCGTTTGACGGTAAAGATATGTCAAAGGATATTCCCATTAAGGATATCAATCCCGGCCCTGTTCTGGTTTATCCCCTTTCTCAGCACATCGGTGCACCCTGTACTCCACTCGTGAATAAAGGCGATCATGTACTTTGCGGACAGAAGATAGCTGAGGCGCAAGGTTTTGTTTCGGCGCCGATATATTCGTCTGTTTCGGGTACGGTTAAAGACATCACAGCGCACAGAGTTCTGACAGGAAATGATGCACAGTGCATCATTATCGAGAACGACGGAATGTACGATGAAGTTGAATATCCCGCTGTTAAACCTGTTGATGAACTTACAAACGAAGAGATCATAGGTCTTGTAAAAGAAGCCGGTGTTGTCGGAATGGGCGGTGCAGGTTTTCCCACTCATGTGAAGATGTCCGTTAAGGAACCGCACAAGATCGATTACATCATAGTTAACGGGGCCGAGTGCGAGCCTTATCTTACGAGCGATTACAGAAAGATGATAGAAGAGCCCGAAAAGCTCATCGAAGGTCTTAAGATATATCTTAAATTATTCCCCTATTCTCTTGGGATAATAGCGATCGAAGACAATAAGCCGGATTGTATAAAAGTTTTCAAAGCTCTTACCAAAGATGAGCAGCGAATTACCGTTAAAGCTTTACGGACAAAGTATCCGCAGGGATCGGAAAGGCATCTTATATATGCCTGCACGGCTCGTCAGATAAATTCGACGATGCTTCCGGCCGATGTGGGATGCATCGTAAACAACGTCGATACCGTTCTTTCGGTTCGAAGTGCCGTATATGAAGGCAAACCGTTGATCTACCGAATCGTTACCGTTACCGGCGACTGTATAAAAAATCCCAGAAACTTCAGAGTTCGTGTCGGAACGCTGTATTCTAAACTTCTTGAAGAAGCCGGCGGATTTCGAAAAGAACCCGAGAAGATAATCTCCGGCGGCCCTATGATGGGTATATGTATGTTTGACCTTGACGTGCCCGTTACCAAGACCGCTTCCGCACTTTTGTGTCTTTCAAGAGACGATGTATCGGCTATGGAAACAACAAACTGTATTAACTGCGGAAAGTGTACTGCGGTATGTCCTTCAAGACTCGTTCCCGGTGTTCTCTCGGAACATGCCGAACATTTCAACGAAGAAGAATTTATGGCTTGTAACGGCGTAGAATGCGTTGAATGCGGTTGTTGCAGCTATGTATGTCCCGCCAAGCGTCCGCTTGCCCAGAATATCAAATCAATGCGCAAGATAATGCTTGCAAAAAAGAAAAAGTAGGAGGAAGAAAAATTGGACGGATTGTTAAATGTATCATCTAATCCCCATATCCGCTCAAAGCAGACGACGAGTTCGATCATGCTCATGGTTGTTATCTCGCTTCTTCCCGCTTGCGGTTACGGTATTTTCAGATTCGGTCTCAAAGCGCTTATGCTCTTAAGTGTTTCCGTGATCGGATGTATTTTCTTTGAATATCTTTTTACATTCATTTTAAGAAAGAAACCCACGATCGGAGATTTTTCCGCAGTCGTTACGGGATTGCTCTTGGGAATGAACCTTCCGCCTACGGCACCCTGGTGGATCGCACTTGTCGGTGCGTTTTTCGCTATAATCGTTGTAAAGATGCTTTTCGGCGGACTGGGACAGAATTTCATGAATCCTGCTCTCGGAGCGAGATGTTTTCTTCTTATATCATTTACATCAATAATGACCGATTTCAACATCGACGCAATGTCCGGAGCCACTCCGCTTGCAAGACTTGAAGCAGGTGAAAAAGTTGACATCGTTTCGCTTCTTACGGGCAATATTCAGGGAACCATAGGAGAGACCTCTGCGATCTGCCTTTTGATAGGCGGGTGTTTACTTTTCCTTTTCGGCGTTATAGACCTTATAATCCCTTTGCTCTATATTCTGTCGTTTGCTCTTTGCATAGCGGCCTTCGGCGGATACGGATTTAATTTCTCGTATATCATATCCCACATTTTAAGTGGCGGTCTTATGCTCGGCGCTTTCTTTATGGCGACCGATTATACTACGAGACCGATCTCAAAAACCGGTCAGGCACTTTACGGAGTTTTACTTGGCATTCTGACAGCGGTTTTAAGAGTTTTCGGCCCTTCGGCCGAAGGTGTTTCTTATGCGATCATCATCGGAAACTTACTTGTTCCTTTGATCGATAAGATAACCCGCCCCGCATATTTCGGAAAGGGGGCGACAAAGAATGCGTAAAAACGACATTACGGAAGTAATCAAAAATGCGCTTATAATGCTTGCTATTGCTTTAATCGCAGGGATCATATTGGGAATAGTCCATTCAGTCACAAAAGGCCCCATAGAGATAATGGAGCAGGCTAAAAAGAAAGAAGCGAATTCAAGAGTTTTTATCAACGCATATTCGTTTGAAGAAGTTCCGGTTGATACCGCTTTTGTTGAAGAGAATCTTCAGGGTGTTGATATCGGTGAAGTTTTAAACGCACAAAATGAAAACGGCGAAAGTCTTGGATATGTTATCGAAGTTATAAGTCATGAAGGATATGGCGGAGACATAGTGATAAGAGTCGGTATTCAGAACGACGGTACCACCAATGCTATAGCGATAACCGAGATAAGCGAGACTGCCGGCCTTGGAATGAGAGCGCCCGATGAACTGGTTCCTCAGTTCGTTGAAAGAAATGCCGAGAGATTTGAAGTCGTTAAAACGGGTGCGATACTCGACAATCAGATAAATGCCATGTCCAGTGCCACTATAACATCCAAAGCTGTGGTAGGCGCAGTAAATGCGGCTCTTGACTATATGCACGGCGTACTTCAAGGAGGTGACGTAAATGAATGATAACAAACAAAACCTCCCCAAAGTAATGGGTGAAAGACTTTTAAACGGTCTTTTTAAAGAAAATCCCACATTTGTGTTGCTGCTTGGTATGTGTCCGACGCTTGCGGTAACCACGAGTGCGATAAACGGTCTCGGAATGGGCCTTACAACACTTGTTGTATTGACTCTCAGCAACCTTATCATTTCACTTCTCAGAAAAGTGATCCCGGATAAGATAAGGATTCCGGCTTTTATCGTCATAATCGCTTCGTTCGTTACGATAGTCGAACTTTTGTTAAAAGCTTATATCCCTTCGCTTTACGAAGCGCTCGGAATTTATATTCCGCTCATCGTGGTTAACTGTATAATTTTGGGGCGTGCCGAAGCATATGCTTATTCAAACGGTGTTGTGGCATCACTTTTCGACGGTCTGGGAATGGGAATGGGCTTTACGCTGGCTCTGACCCTTATCGGTGCCTTCAGAGAACTTCTCGGAACGGGAAAGATATTTGATCTTTCCGTTATGCCTTCGTCATTCGTTCCCGCCAGCATCTTTGTTATGGCGCCGGGTGCTTTCTTTGTACTGGCAATCCTTACGGCGATCCAGAACTTCATAAAAGATGTCGGCACCAAGAAAGGTAAGGATATGTCCAAGATCCAATCAGGTTGTGGCGGCGATTGCTTGTCTTGCGAAAAGGATTGCAAAAAGGACGTTTCGGAAAACACGGAAAACGTAAAAGATGAGGATTTAAGCTATTCCGAATCTGAACTTAAGGCTTCCGGTAAAAAGAAAAAATCCGAAGAAAAGGCCGGCGATAAAGAAGAGAGCAAAAAAGAAAGTCCTTCGGAAAAGACCGAAGAGGCCGATGCCGGGAAATCAGACGAGAAACCGGAAAAGAAGTTAAAGAAAGAGAAAAAAGAGAAGGTTAAAAAGAAAGACAAAGTCTTCGCAAATATCGAGAAAGCAGAGCAGCAAAATCTTGATAAAGAAGCCGTAAAGGGAGAGGCTTCCAAAGATAATAAGGTCGAGATAAAAGAAGAGACAAAAGAAAAGAAAAAAGAAGAACCGGTAAATGATAATAGCGAAGAAAATTCGGTAGCGATGGCCCAAACGCCTGAAGAAAAGGTTGAAGAGCCCAATAAGGAGCAAAAGGCCAAACCGAAGGAAGAACCCCAAGCTGTTGTTGAAGAGATCAAAGAAGATACCGTGAAAGATACTTCGGAAGAATCGGGAAACGATGTTCCGGAAGAAGACGAAGTCATCATCATAACCGACGAAGACGGGCAACCCGTTTCGGACGAGATCGAATTCTTTGACATCGAAGTTTTGAAAGAGCAGGCCATGAAGCGTGCGCAGACCAAAAAGAAAAAGCGTATGAGTGTTGATAAAGCAAAACTCATGCTTTCAAAAGCCGAAGAGACTTTAAAGGAGGGAGAAGACAATGATTAAAAATCTGATACTGCTGTCACTTGGATCGGCACTCATAAATAACGTTGTTTTAAGCCAGTTTTTGGGCTTATGTCCTTTCCTTGGAGTTTCCAAGAAGGTTAAGACGGCCCTGGGAATGGGTGGATCGGTCATATTTGTAATAACGCTCAGCAGTCTCGTTACGGGCGTTATTTACGAACAGCTTCTTAAGCGATTTGACATCACATATTTAAAGACGATCGTATTCATTCTTGTTATTGCTGCTTTGGTGCAGTTTTTGGAGATGTTTTTAAAACGTTACATTCCATCGCTTTATAAGGCGCTCGGCGTATACCTTCCCCTCATCACGACAAACTGTGCGGTATTGGGTGTTGCGCTTACGAATGTGACAAAAGAATACAATCTGCTCGAAGGAACCGTGAACGGTTTTTCGACTGCCCTCGGATTTGCAATTTCAATCGTTATTCTTGCGGGTCTTCGTGAGAGAATGCAATACAACGATATTCCCAAACCCTTTAAAGGAATGCCGATCGTGCTCATCAGTGCAGGACTGATGGCCATTGCTTTTTGCGGATTTTCGGGTCTTATCTGATTTGATTAAGGTATTTTTACCCTGGAGGTTACTGTATGGATTTTAATGCTGTTTTAACGGCTGTCATAATAGTAGGAGCCATCGGTCTTTTGGTAGGTATCTTTTTGGGTATCGGTGCCATCGTATTTAAGGTTGAGACCGATCCGAGAGAAGATGAAGTGTTAAAAGCGCTTCCCGGAAATAACTGCGGAGGATGCGGATTTCCCGGTTGCAGCGGACTGGCCGCCGCAATAGTCAAAGGCGAAGCAGAAGTTGGTCAGTGTCCGGTCGGTGGGGCGGAGGTCGCCGCTAAGATCGGGGCGATAATGGGCGTCGAAGCAAACACAAAAGAAAAGATGGTAGCTTTTGTGGCATGCCATGCTCATAATGATGACATTACTCTTGATTATGAATATACCGGAGTGGAAGATTGCAGAATGCTTGGATTTGTTCCTAACGGCGGTCCCAAGTCCTGCAATTTCGGATGCCTCGGTTTCGGAACATGTGTATCGGTATGCCCGTTCGACGCCATACATGTTGTTGACGGTGTGGCCGTTGTAGACAGGGATAAGTGTAAGGCATGCGGTAAATGCGTGAGCGTATGTCCCAAAAATCTCATCAGCCTAATACCTTACTCTTCACAGTATGCGGTAGCATGTTCCAACAAAGAAAAAGGCCCCGTTGCCATGAAGCAATGCAAGGCTGCATGTATCGGTTGCGGAATATGTGCAAAAAACTGTCCCGCAGGTGCTGTTACGGTCACCGATTTTGTCGCAAAGATAGATCCGGAACTTTGTAAAAACTGCGGGGTTTGTAAAGAGAAATGCCCCAAGAAGAGCATTGATGATCTTCAGTCGAAAGAATAAGAGTAGATGACGGATTTGTCATCTTTTATAAAAATGCATTCGTAATCTTCGTAGCCGTCTATGAATTCAAGCCCTTCATCAATGCCTTTGATGTAAAGGACTGTTGAAAGAGCATCACATACGGCTGACGAAGGTCCGATAACAGAGACGCTTAACAGGTTATTCTTAACGGGATAACCTGTTTTTGTATCCAGTATATGATGATAGATATCGCCGTTATATTCAAAGTATCTTTCGTAGCATCCGCTTGTGACTACGCTGAGATCGTTGACTTCAACAAAAGTGATAGGTTCGCTGCTGTCGGAAAAGGGTTCCTTTATCCCGACTTTAAAAGGAGATGAATCGGGTTTGGAGCCTATTACGAGAACATTTCCGCCCAGGTTTATTATCCCGCTTTCAATTCCCAGGCTTTCTGCGCGTTCTTTCAATCTGTCGGCGATAAAACCTTTTGCGACGGCGCCTATATCGACCAGTGCATACGGATCGTTTATCGTTACTTTATCTTTGTTGATCGATATTAAGTCGATATCGATATGCCCAAGAGCGTTATCGATATCCGTTTTTGACGGTATGTCGGGTGTTTCTGATTTAAAATCCCATAAAGAAGAAAGTGCACCTATCATAGGATCGAACGATCCGCCGCTTTCTTTTGCAAAGTCAATGCAATAAGTAAGAAGTTCGGCGGTTTCCTGCGAAACAGAGACAGTTTGTCCGTTTGAATGATTTATCTTGTAAATATCGGAGCTTTCAACACTTTTGTTTAAAAGTCCGTCATAGTATGCTGCAAGTTTAAGACATGAATCTGCAGCTTCATCGGAAAATTCACCGAAAAATTCAAGCGTGATCAGCGTATCAAAATAAAAGCCCGAGATCGAAGCTTTTTTAAGATCATTCCTTGTGCACGAAGAAAACGATAATACAGTCATTATAACAATAGTTAAAGCGAGGATCTTTCTTTTTACCAAACCAGCGTCTCCTTGATAAACCGTTTGTTTAATGATACTCTATATTAGAAAAAAACAACAGACAAATCGTCTGTTATGTATGGGAAACACAGATGAAACTTGATGACGATTACAATTCATCATATGAGAAGGGAAAATATCAGTCGACATTGGCGGCAGTGATCGTTTTTACGGTTATAGCCGTCGTTATTGTTGTGCTTATCGCAAATGCGGATAAGATCAAAAGGCGTGATGCTGCGCACAATTCAGTATCCGTTACGGCTTCATCGGTTGTTGAAAGTGTTTCGGAAGAAGAATATTCTTACGGCGTTTCTTCGCTTCATCCCGAAGATCTTGATTTTTATCAGATGTATAAAGGTGAAGATAATACCGAGTCAGTGAGTGAGTCCGTATCGGAAGAAGAAACCGTGGAACTCGGCCCCGAGGAAGACGGAAAGCATACACTTGTGACTTATTATGACGGGACGACCGAATGGGTCTCCATAAGCAAATATATCACCAAGAATATTTATGATTACACTAATCTTTATAACCAGGACGGTATCATGGAATATTCAAAAAACGGTCATGTGATAAGTTCTTTCGGTGTCGATATTTCAAAAGATCAGGATTATGTTGATTTTAATAAGTTAAAAAAGGCGGGCTGTGATTTTGTGATGATCAGAGTCGGCCAGAGAGGTTATACATCGGGGCAGATCACGATCGACGAATATTTTGAAGACAATATAAGAAGAGCTTCTCAGGCGGGACTTGAGATCGGCGTCTATTTCTGGTCTCAGGCAGTTACGGAGGAAGAAGCGATAGAAGAGGCCCAGTTCGTTATCGATAATGTTAAAGACTATACTCTTGTTTATCCCGTTGCCTTTGTAATGCAATATCCCGAGGAAGGAACCGCCAGAGTCGAAGCCCTCACAAGAGCAGACAAAACGACGGTCACAAGGGCATTTTTAAAGAAGATAGAAGAAGCCGGATACAAGAGTGTTGTATACGGCGACAAAGCATGGCTTATCAAATATCTGGAACTTAATAAAGTGGTGTCCGATTATGATGTATGGTTAAGCGAAGAAGGCGATCTTCCCACATATCCTTACGAATATACGATGTGGCAATACAATAAAAAAGGATCGATCTCCGGGATCAAGGGCGATGTATCTTTTAACATCAGCATGGTCGATTACACTTTAAGATAGATCCTTTAATCCTTCAATCTTGGATGAGATTTTGACATTTGAATATATGGCGGCATATTCTCTGGCACTTATACCCTCAATGAAATTTTGGGGGTATTTTTTTGTGCAGCCTTTTTTCGAAAGCTCATCAACCGCCTTATTGTATGCTATTGCGGCTTCAATCTCAGTGTCGAAGCGGCCGATAATAAATTTTCCGTTTATGTTTATTGAAGCCTTATATATGACGTCAAGTTTCTTTTCTACTTTTGTGACACCGAAATACCGATTTATGATCTCTATGTTTTCACGTCTTAAATCGAAGGGGTCTTGGTTTATCAAGCGGTAATCACGTCCTTCCACGGCATGAGCCCGTATGTTTAAACGATCCAGCAAAGAAACCTGAGAACCGTAATCCGCAACGAACAAATGATTCCCTCGCTTCATCAGTTTGTGAGAAGATAGGTAAAACAGATCGTCCATATCGAATTTATAGACTTCCGATGGCGAGTAATAATATGAAAAATAGCGCTTTTCAAGATAAATAGGGTTTGAGATATAGATATTGTTGTCTCTCAGGTTACACAAAACAACAAATTTTTCAAAAGAAAGCGGGCAGTCTTCGGGATAGCCGTCAACAGATATGTTTGAGGATAAAAGTTTTTTTGCATAGTCATAAGCGGCATGGGCATCATTTAAAGAATCATAACTTCCCAGACTTATATGTTTGTTGCTTTTTGTAAGCGATGCTCTGTAATTTAACGATCCGTCTTTTTTGGTATCCGGATAGACGCCTTCTTTGCCGTTTTTCATTATTTCCTCAAATGTTGTGTATGTTAACGGATTGTGTAACTGTTTTGTTGATTGTCATTAAATTATCAAACTAATTTGACAAAAACATCCGATTAATTTGATTTTTGGGTTGCGAAATAGGTACTTCGGGTATAAAATTTATTAAAATATTATTAATTTCGGTAGGACATGACGACAAGAGAAGCTCTGGAAGCACTGCTTCCCTCATACAGAACATATTATAACATCATTTCGGAAAATGTGACACAGCCCTTCGATGCGGAGGCAGTATTTAATTCGCATAACGAGCAGTATTATCTGGTTAAGAAAGCTAAGGTCGCAGATGTCGATTCAAACGAGTTCGTTTTCTTTAAAACCGTTGACGTTCTTGATAAGGAAACGTATGAGATACTTGATAAGACAGCCTGGGAAGAAGGAATAAAAAGAGTTGAACCTTCTTTCGGACATAAAAATTCCGATGTTACTCTTGTTATCATCGCCGATCGGATCAATGTCGATTGTTTTGAGCGCATAAAGAGGGCGCATCATTACACGTCATATTGCTTTAGCTTAAAAGGCTACAGCAATTTCAGAGTGGTTGCTCTGGAACTGAAACTTAAAAGACTTGCATGTAACCGCCGTGGCAAGGAATTAAGGAAGATGTTCCTGCAATATTTATAAAATCATTTTTATATTCTTTTTTAAGAGGAGAGAGACATGACAGCATTATTAATCATCATTGCAGCTATTGCATTGCTGTTCTGCGGCTATGTGTTCTACGGATCATGGCTTGCTAAGCAGTGGGGTATTGACCCGACCAGAAAGACTCCTGCGGTTGAAAAGGAAGACGGTGTTGACTATGTTGCGGCTAAACCCGCAGTTCTTATGGGACATCATTTTTCATCCATAGCAGGTGCAGGTCCCATCAACGGTCCTATTCAGGCTTCCGTATTCGGATGGCTTCCCGTTTTCCTGTGGTGTGTAATCGGCGGTATCTTCTTTGGAGGTCTTCAGGATTTCGGTTCATTATTTGCATCCATTCGTCATGACGGTAAATCGGTTGGCGAGATCATCAAGGATTCTATGGGCACAAGAGCAAAGAAACTTTTCATAATCTTTGCATTGCTCGTACTTATTCTTGTTATCGCTTCATTCGTTAACGTTGTTGCAGGTACGTTTGCATCCGATCACTTCGGAATCACTACCGGTGCGGCGGTAACGGGTAACGAGACTACGGCGATCATTTCACTTTTATTTATTATTCTTGCTATTATTTACGGTATCATCACCAACAAGGCAGGCTTATCCATCGTTCCCGCAACGATCATCGGTCTTGTAGGCGTTGTTGCTTCAGTTGTCCTTGGTCTTAATGTTGGTTTTGCCATGACACGTACGGCATGGATCGTAGCGATCGGTATTTACATCGCGGTTGCTTCACTTGTTCCCGTATGGATCTTATTACAGCCCAGAGATTACCTTTCAAGCTACCTTCTTTACTTCATGATGGGTCTTGCTTTGATCGGTATCGTTGTGGCTGCATTTACAAAGACAGCTTCATTTGATATTCCCGCTTTCACAGGCTGGAAGACAGGTATCGGTACATTGTTCCCTGCATTGTTCATCACCGTTGCATGTGGCGCATGTTCAGGTTTCCATTCACTTATCTCGACAGGTACTTCTTCGAAGCAGCTTGACAACGAAAAGAACGCCAAGGCTATCGGTTACGGCTCAATGCTTATCGAATCGGCACTCGGTATCGTATCTTTGATCGCTGTAGGTATGGTATATCAGAAGTATCTTGCAGGCGATTTCGGATCACCTTCGGCTGCATTTGCGGCAGGTATCGGTATCATGTTCGGTAACGAAGGTTCCACACAGTATAAGACCATCTACGCACTCCTTACTTTGGCTGTTTCCGTATTTGCGCTTACATCTCTTGATACCGGAACAAGACTTTCACGTTTCATGTTCTCCGAACTTTTCCTTAAGGAAGACGAAGCCACATGGAAGGACGCTAAGGGCGCAAGAAAACTTCTTGCTCATCCTTTGTTCGGTACCACCATCATGGTTGTGATCGGATGTATCCTCGGCGGACTTAAGCTTTCAGCTATTTGGGGACTTTTCGGTGCAGCTAACCAGCTCCTTGCAGGTCTTGCACTTATGGCGGTTGCAACATGGCTCGGAAACGTCGGAAAGAACAATAAGATGTTCTACATTCCCATGGTATTCATGCTTGCAGCTACACTTACAAGCCTTGTTCTTACGATATTCAAGAAAATCGCTTTGATCGGTAACGGTGCTGTATGGGGCGATTACTTCCAGCTCGTATTTGCACTTGCAATGGCAGTGCTTGCGATCATTCTTGCAATAGAAGGTTTCCAGACATTTGTTAAGCAGTGGTCAAAAAAGGCTAAAGCATAAGTTGTTATATTAAGAGGTCGGTTCATCCGACCTCTTTTTTTGCGGGAAGAGAAAGTATTTGTTTTCGTTTTTATTCGTTTATCCTTGAAATGAAAAGAAAGATAGGGTAAAGTTAGATGAAGTATATGTATATTGAGGTAAATGTGTAAATGTATTATTCAAGCACCAGAGACAAAAATATTAAGCTTACGGCTTCACAGGCTGTCCTTAAGGGACTTTCGGATGACGGAGGTCTGTTTGTTCCGAGTGAATTTCCCAAGCTTTCCTTAAGCCTTGATGAACTTTCGGAACTTGATTACAAAGAAATAGCTTATGAAGTCATGAAAGGCTTTTTGGATGATTATACTGAAGAAGAGCTTAAAGACTGCATTGACAAAGCATACGATACAAAGTTTGATACACCCGAGATAGCTCCTCTTTGTTATGCCGACGGGGCTTTTTATCTTGAACTTTTCCACGGTCCCACGATCGCATTTAAAGATATGGCTCTTTCCATTTTGCCGCATCTTTTGACTACAGCGGTAAAAAAGAACCATTCAGACAAAGAAGTGGTCATTCTTACCGCAACGAGCGGCGATACCGGTAAGGCTGCGCTTTCGGGATTTTCGGATGTAAAAGGAACGAGGATCATCGTTTTCTTCCCTAAAGACGGCGTTTCAAACATTCAGAAGCTTCAGATGATCACCGAAAAAGGAAAGAATACGGAAGTTATAGGTGTCGACGGCAATTTTGATGACTGTCAGACCGGCGTAAAGAATATATTCGGTGATGCCGAACTCAGAGAAAAGATGGCAAAAGCGGGATTTCAGTTCTCAAGTGCCAATTCAATGAATATCGGTCGTCTTGTGCCTCAGGTGGCCTATTATGTTTTTGCTTACGCAAAGCTTGTTAAAGGCGGAAAGATCTGTCCGGGTGATGCGATAAACGTATGCGTTCCCACCGGAAATTTCGGTAATATACTTGCCGCATTCTTTGCTTACAAGATGGGTCTTCCCATAAAGACTTTCATTTGTGCCTCAAACGAAAACAAAGTACTTTTTGATTTCTTTAAAACAGGTACTTACGATAAAAACAGAGAGTTTATTTTGACCGATTCGCCTTCCATGGACATTCTTATTTCTTCGAACCTTGAAAGACTCATCTATCTTTCGACCGGTTGCGATGCCGATAAGACCAAAACTATGATGGAGAATCTTAAAAACGGCGGGAAATATGAGATCACCGACGATATGAGAGCTTTCATAGACGATTTCGTGGGAGAATATGCCGACCAAAAGGAATGTGCCGGAAAGATCAAGGATCTTTATGATAAGACCGGTTATGTTATAGATACACATACGGCTGTAGCCGGTGCCGCATACGATAAGTATGTTAAAGAAACGGGTGACGAGACTGTTACCGTTATCGCATCGACAGCAAGCCCTTTCAAATTTTCAAAAGCGGTCCTTAAAGCTATCGACGACAAACTTCCGGAAATGTCCGACTTCGAACTTACCGATAAATTGTCGGCGGTTGCGAACGTTGAAGTTCCGAATGCAGTTAAAGAATTGAAGACCGCTGAGATCAGACACAAAAAAGTATGTTCAGTTTCGGAAATGAAAAAGTGTGTTCTTGATAACATGGGTATTTAATCGGAAGTTTTGTAAGAGGTATTTAAAATGGCAAAAAAGCATATCCTGATAGTTGATGATGTGACGACAAATCTTCGATTTATCGGAGAACTTCTTAAAGAAGAGTACAGCCTTTCAATGGCAAGGAGCGGTGATCAGGCATTAAAGATGCTTAAAAAGATCGATGTCGACCTTATTTTGCTTGATGTGAAGATGCCAAAGATGGACGGTATCGACGTTATGGAGCAGCTTTCAAAAGATAAGGATCTGGGAAAGATCCCCGTTATCTTCTTAAGTGCAGACGGTCAGGAAGAAACACAGGATAAAGTATATGAACTCGGCGCCGCTGATTTTATTAAAAAACCGTTTGAACCCGTCGACCTGCTCGCGAGGATCAAAAAGGCGCTCAGTGCGGCCGGAGAGGATAAATAATGATAATAATAGAAACAGTCTTGCTCGGCTGTGCATTGTATATTCTTTTCTTAACCGTAAAGATGAAAAAGTCGCGCGAGATACCTTCTTTTTTTGTAAATCCCAAGATCGATCTTTCGAAAGCGAGGGATAAAGAGGGTTTTATCGATAATATGACAGGGAAACTTTTTCTTTTTTCCGCATTGCTTATTTTATTCTCGGGGATATCGTTGCTTTCCGAGTATGTAAGCTTTCCCGATTATGTTTCGATCATCACCAATGTGGCATATATTGCAATGCTTGTTTATTATGCGGTCGTAACCGTTAAAGCTCAAAACAAATACTTATTATAAACGATCGGAGGATTCACGATGACTAACGCGGAACTTTATTCTCATGTCGATCACACTCAGTTAAAGCCTTACGCTACCTGGAAAGAAATAGTAAAGCTTTGCGATGAGGCGATCAAATTCAGGACGGCGTCGGTATGTGTGCCTCCGTCTTTTATTAAAAAGATAAAAGAAACATACAAGGAAAGCCTTGATATATGTACCGTTATAGGTTTTCCTTTGGGATATTCCACCACCGAGGTTAAAGTTAAGGAAACACTTGAAGCGATAAAGGACGGAGCCGATGAGATCGATATGGTGATCAACATAGGCGATGTAAAAAACGGTGATTATGATAAAGTGCTCGCCGAGATCAAAGCTGTTAAGAACGCCTGCAAGAATAAGATCTTGAAAGTGATCGTTGAGACCTGCTATCTTGACGAGAACGAGAAGATAAAGATGTGCGAGATCGTTACCGAGGCGGGGGCAGATTACATCAAGACTTCCACGGGATTCGGTACGGGTGGAGCAACCTTCGATGACGTGAAACTTTTTAAAGAGCATATCGGACAAAATGTTAAAATAAAGGCTGCCGGCGGTATACGTACAAAAGAAGATATGGAAACGTTTCTTTCTCTCGGTGCGGACAGACTCGGTACAAGCTCGGCGGTTTCAATTTTGGAAGGATAATCTGTGTAATGAATGAAGTATTAAAAAGAATAACGTTACTTCGTGAAAAAATGTCAGAGGAGAAGATCGATTGGTATCTTATTACCTCTGACGATTTTCATTCTTCGGAGTATGTTTCGGACTATTTTAAAGTAAGAGAATACTATACCGGGTTTACGGGCGACAATGCATTTCTTCTGTTAAATAAAGACTCGGCTTATATGTGGACCGACGGAAGATTTTTCATCCAGGCGGCCATCGAACTTATGGGAACCACCATCGACCTTATGAAATGGGGCGAAGAGGGCGTTCCGAATTTGAGCGAGTTTATAAAAGACAACATCAAGGAAGGCGAAACCCTTTCTTTTGATGGCAGGACCGTTTCATGTAAACTCGGAATCAAATTGAAGGATATTCTTGATAAAAAAGGAGCCAATATTGTTTGTGACAAAGATTACGCCGGTGATCTGTGGATCGAGAGACCTTCCATGCCCGATAATAAAGTATTTTCTTTATCTGATGATGAAGCGGGAGAGAGCGTTGAAAGCAAGCTTAAGAGAGTAAGGTCGGTGATAGGTAAAAAAGGCGTATCGGCACTCGTGTTATCCAAGCTTGACGATATCGCTTGGCTTGTTAATTTAAGAGGTTCTGATATCGAATGCAATCCCGTATTTCTTTCTTATATGATAGTCGGAGAGAGCGACTGTTTTCTTTTTGCCAAGAAGAATGCCGTAAGTAAAGAAATAGCGGATAAACTTTCCGATGACGGGATAGTTCTTAAAGATTACGAAGAGTTTACGGGTTTTCTTTCTTCCTATGGGGCTAAGAGCGTAATGCTTGAGGACGAATCGGTCAGCTTTGCAACCTATATTCTCGCGGGAAAAGGCAGAAGTGTAATTAAGTCCGCCAATCCCACGACGGTACTTAAAGCGGTTAAGAACAAGCGCGAGATAGAAAGAATTAAAGAGATAACGATACTTGACTCTGTTTGTGTAACAAAGTTCATGTACTGGTTAAAGCATCTTGATAACGTTTCGACCGTTTCTGAACTTGATTGCGCAGAGAAGATGGACGGATTAAGACGTGAGGTGGAGGGATTTATTGAGCTTTCTTTCCCCACCATAGCAGGTTACGGTCCAAATGCGGCAATGATGCATTATGAAGCCACAAAGGACAATTTCTCGTATCTTAAACCCGAAGGACTGTTTCTTATCGATTCGGGCGGTCAGTATATGAAAGGTACGACCGATGTTACGAGAACATACTCGTTGGGGCCTGTGAGCGATGAGATCAAACTTCATTTCTCGAAGGTTGTGGCCGGAATGCTTGCTCTCGCTGATGCAAAGTTTATTTACGGATGTACGGGAAGAAATCTTGATATCATAGCAAGACTTCCTTTATGGGAGCTTGGTATCGATTACAAATGCGGTACAGGACACGGTGTCGGATATATATTGAATGTTCACGAAGGACCGCATGGGATTAGATGGAAATATTCCAAAGAAGTTGAGGAAGCGGTTTTGGAGGAGGGCATGATAATGTCCGATGAACCGGGGGTTTATGTAAAAGACAGTCACGGCATCAGAATCGAGAACGTCATTCTTTGTGTCGAGGACAAAAAGACCGATGACGGAAGATTTATGAAGTTTGAGCATCTTACGTGGACACCGATAGACAGAGACGTTATTGACAAAAAATATCTGTCACCGAAAGATATTGAAAGAATAAACGATTACCACAGCAAAGTATTTGAAATCACATCGAAATATTTTGAAGGCGATGAGTTAAATTGGCTTAAAGAAGTAACGAAACCGCTCTAAATACTGTGACATTTTTTTGTTGATTTTGATGCGTGTTTTATTTATAATGGTCAAGGATTTTATTTTAGTAAAATAATTTTTATATAAAGGAGAACAGATATGGCAAACATTGATTTGACAAAGTACGGTATTACCGGCACTACCGAGATCGTGTACAATCCTTCTTACGAAATGCTTTTCGAAGAAGAGACCAAAGCAGGTCTTGAAGGTTATGAAGTTGGTACTGTTACCGAACTTGACACAGTAAACGTTATGACAGGTATTTATACCGGACGTTCACCCAAAGACAAGTACATCGTTATGGATGAGAATTCCAAGAACACCGTATGGTGGACAACAGACGAGTACAAGAACGACAACCATCCCATGGATCAGAAGACTTGGGAAGTTGTTAAGGATCTTGCAAAGAAAGAACTTTCAGGCAAGAGACTTTTCGTTGTAGATGCATTCTGCGGCGCTAACGCTGATACACGTATGGCAGTACGTTTCATCATGGAAGTTGCTTGGCAGGCTCACTTCGTAAAGAACATGTTCATCGTTCCCACAGCTGAAGAGCAGGCTAACTTCAATCCTGATTTCATCGTTTACACAGCTTCAAAGGCTAAAGTAGACAACTACAAAGAACTTGGTCTTAACTCCGAGACTTGTGTAGCATTCAACATCACCTCTAAAGAGCAGGTTATTCTTAATACCTGGTACGGCGGCGAGATGAAGAAGGGTATGTTCTCTATGATGAACTACTTCCTTCCTCTTAAGGGCATCGCTTCCATGCACTGCTCCGCAAACACCGATATGGAAGGTAAGAACACAGCAATCTTCTTCGGTCTTTCAGGAACAGGTAAGACAACTCTTTCAACAGATCCCAAGCGTCTCCTTATCGGTGACGACGAGCACGGCTGGGATGACAACGGCGTATTCAACCTTGAAGGTGGTTGCTATGCTAAGGTTATCGGCCTTGATAAAGAGCATGAGCCTGACATCTACGGCGCAATCAAGAGAAATGCACTTCTTGAGAACGTTACCGTTGATGCAGCCGGCAAGATCGACTTTGACGATAAGAGCGTAACCGAGAACACTCGTGTTTCTTATCCTATCGACCACATCAAAAACATCGTTAAGAAGGTTAACAAGGTTTCAGCAGGTCCCGAAGCTAAGAGTGTTATCTTCCTTTCAGCAGATGCATTCGGAGTACTTCCTCCTGTTTCAATCCTTACTCCCGAGCAGACACAGTACTACTTCTTAAGCGGTTTCACAGCTAAACTTGCAGGTACAGAGCGTGGTATCACCGAGCCTACACCTACATTCTCAGCTTGCTTCGGTCAGGCTTTCCTTGAACTTCATCCTACAAAGTACGGTGAAGAACTTGTTAAGAAGATGCAGAAGTCAGGCGCTAAGGCATATCTTGTAAATACCGGTTGGAACGGAACAGGAAAGAGAATTTCCATTCCCGATACAAGAGGTATCATTGATGCAATCCTTGACGGATCCATCAACAACGCTCCTACCAAGAAGATTCCTTACTTCGACTTCGAAGTTCCTACAGAACTTAAGGGAGTTAACACAGGAATTCTTGATCCCAGAGATACATACGCTGATGTTTCCGAGTGGGAGACAAAGGCTAAAGATCTTGCTGAGAGATTCATCAAGAACTTCAAGAAGTATGAGACCAACGATGCAGGTAAGGCACTTGTTAAGGCAGGTCCCCAGCTTTAATCTTTGAATTAACGACCGGAAGCCTTATGGCTTCCGGTTTTTTCTTTCTACCAAAAGCATGAAGAAGAATATAAGACTTGTAATTTCATACGACGGAACGAGATATTTCGGCTGGGAACATCAGCCGAACACCGACATGACTATCCAGGGTAAACTTGAGAACGTTGCATCTAAAATGCTGGATAAAGAAACCGAGATCATCGGTGCGGGGAGAACCGACGCAGGCGTGCATGCCAAGGGCATGGTCGCTAACTTTTTCGCGGATACGGATATGTCCGAAGAAGAGATAAAGGATTATTTCAACAAATATCTTCCCGATGACATTTGCGTGGTAAGTGCTACTTTTGCGGGAGACCGTTTTCATTCAAGGTACAACGCTCTTGGCAAAACCTACAGATATACCTGTTACGTCGGAAAGGAAAAGCCTGTTTTTGACAGAAAGTATGTGTATGTTCTTGAAGCCTGTCCTGACATCGAAGCAATGAAAGAAGCAGCAAAGATACTTGTGGGTGAGCATGATTTTGCTTCTTTTTGTGCCAATCCCAAGATGAAAAAATCTACAGTCAGACTTGTTGATGAGATTAATATAGAAAGAAACAAGGACAGTCTTACATTTACATATCACGGAACGGGATTCTTGCAGCATATGGTAAGGATACTTACCGGCACACTTTTGGAAGTCGGATTTAACAGGATGTCCCCGAAGGATGTTGGGTCGATCATGGAAGCCAAGGACAGAAAACTGGCCGGACCCACAGCACCGGCACAGGGGTTATGTCTTATAAAAGTCGATTATTCTTGATTTTTCACGCAAAATTACCCAAAAGCGTGTGACATTTTAAAAAAATATTGCAAATTATCTGTTTATTTGATATAATCACCTTAACCTGAAGTGACGGAGTACCTGTTATTTTTGAACCTACAGTTACTTTAAACGGGATTCCTATATCTTTCATCCTATGTCAGGCCTCTATAAGTGGAAGACAGAAGTTGATTTGCGGTTACCCACCTGGCGTGTGAGCTAGGAGTCAAAAGGCAGGGACCTCATTTCGGGCCTTTTAAGAGGTGGCTGCGCCACCTTTTTTGTTGGAAAAATATGAGAGAGAAAAAAGAAAAGTTCACAGAAAGTCGCTTTTTCAAAATTACAGTCGCATTTTTTGCGCAGATTCGCGAGGATAACATCAGTGCCTACGCCGCAAGCTGTGCTTTTTTCTTTTTCCTTTCTTTGGTACCGATGATAATCGTTTTGCTTACGATACTCCCTTTTACACCGATAAAGGAAGCAGATCTTATTGCGATTCTGAAAACTCAGATGCCCACCACCCTCGGGAATCTTTTGATATCTCTTATCGCAGAGGCTTACAACAGATCCTTCGGAGTATTGTCCATAGCTATTGTTGTAACGATATGGTCTGCAGGCAAAGGCGTTAACGCACTTATGGACGGACTAAATGCAATCGAGCATGTAAAGGATAAAAGAAACAGTCTGTTGATGAGAATGTTTGCAAGTCTTTATACATTGATATTCCTTGCTTCGATAATCGTTTTCCTTTTACTTATCGTATACGGAAAGCTTGCAAAGAATTTCCTTATAGGTAACTTCCCCAAATTGTCGTTCGTGTTCAATAAGCTTATATATTTCAGATCCGGCATTACGATCATACTGATGACGGTAGTGTTCATGGTTTTGTATGCCGTTCTTCCTTACGGAAAGAGAAAGATACGTATCCAGTTTCTCGGAGCTTTCCTTGCGGCATTTTTGTGGATGGCTTTTTCCTACGTATTTTCATGGTATGTAGAAAATTTCGGGGCCTTCTCAATGTACGGAAGTTTAACCACCATTATGATACTTTGTTTCTGGCTTTATTTCTGTATGTTCTTTGTATTCATAGGAGCCAACATCAACAGATATTTCAGACCCATAATGCTCGTAATCGATAAGAAGTTTGCACAAAGAAACGAAGTCAAATATCAGCCCGAAAGTTTGGACGATTAGTAAGAATACAAAATTTGTTTGACATAAATAAACACGGATTGTATAATCCTAAAGAAACAGAGATAATGGCTGTGAAGATGCGTAAGTAATACTTGCATGGATTTACAGAGAGTCGTGTCACCGGCTGAAAGCACGATATGGATTGCATGATATGAATTTCAACATCGGAGCCTTCCTTTAAGGATGTATGCGCTGCATTAAAGCGCCCCGAGTGCGGAAAACTTGTTTTCCGAATATGGGTGGTACCGCGAAATCATTTCGTCCCATGACATTAGTCATGGGATTTTTTATTTTCATTTTAGGAGGTAGTTATGGCTGATTTAAACGAACTTGTGGAAAAACTCTCGGCGATCAGAACTTCTATCGAAGAAGACATTAAAAATGTTTCAAATTTTAAGGAAGCCTTTGAGTATCGTAAAGTGCTTATGGATTCCAAGACCGGTAAAGTCGGTTCTTTGATGCGTGAGATGGGTAAGATACCGGGCGAGCTTAAAGCCGAATACGGTAAGAGAGTAAACGAACTTAAAAACTGGGCTCAGGGTGCGGTTGACGATCTTGAGAAGAAGTTTAAGGAAGCTGAACTTAATTTAAGATACGAGAAAGAAGCTGTTGACGTTACGCTTCCTTCAAAGAAACATAAGATTGGAAATCTTCATCCCAATACCCAGGTAAGAAACCAGCTTGTGGATATTTTCGGTTCAATGGGATTTGATATTTTCGAAGGAAACGAGATCGAGACGGATTACTATAACTTTACGGCTTTGAATATTCCCGCAGATCATCCCGCAAGAGATATGCAGGATACATTTTATTTAAGTCCCGATTTCTTATTAAGGACTCAGACTTCATCGGGTCAGATACATGTTATGGAGGCACAGAAGCCCCCTATCAAGATCATTTCTCCCGGTAAAGTATTCCGTTCGGATGACGATGCAACTCACTCACCCATGTTCTCTCAGATGGAAGGTCTTGTTGTGGATAAGGGTATCACACTTTGTGACCTTAAAGGCATGCTGGACGTATTTGTTGAGAAGATCTTCGGTGACGGAACTAAGACGAGACTTCGTCCTTCGTACTTCCCCTTCACGGAGCCTTCCGTTGAGGTCGATGTAAGCTGTTTTGCTTGTCACGGAAAGGGATGTAAACTCTGCAAGGGAACAGGATGGATAGAAGTTCTCGGTGCGGGAGTTGTAAACAAGAAGGTGCTTGAAGACTGTGGCATCGATTCAGATGTTTATTCGGGAATCGCTTTCGGTATCGGTATAGAACGTATTGCAATGCTTAAGTACGGTATCAACAACATTAAACTGTTGTTTGAATCGGACGTAAGAGTTCTTGACCAGATAGACGATTAAGAGTAGGAGGAAAGAAAAATGCTGGTACCTTTAAGTTGGTTAAAGGATTATGTAGATATAGATGTAACACCCGATGTGCTTGAGGAAAAACTTTTCTCATGCGGTTTCGAGGTGGAAGAAAAATATGAAGTCGGAAAAGACATTTCAAATGTCGTTGTGGGTCTTGTAAAAACTTGTGAAGCAATACCCGAAACACATCTTCATTTATGCACCGTTGATGCGGGTTCCCACGGAACGTTCCAGGTTTGCTGCGGTGCCGACAATGTTGCGGCAGGCGGCAAATTCCCACTTGCTTTGGTAGGTGCCACCGTATATGCGACCGCAAAAGACCATAAAACGGTTGAAGGTGTTGCGACGATCAACGCAGGAAAACTGAGAGGATACGATTCCTTCGGTATGCTTTGTTCGGGTACGGAACTCGGCGTTAATGACGATATGTACGAAGGCGGAGATTACAACGGCCTTTTGGTGCTTCCC
>JAILEQ010000142.1 GCA_024687305.1 Lachnospiraceae bacterium
AACGGTATCGAAACAGCGGAAGAGTTTGATTGATGATAAGCCGGTTAGATCGGCTGACGGAGTTTTATTAAAATGTCTATAGTTTCTTTATTACAGACAACATTATTATTGGGACTTATCAGTTCGCTTACGGTGCTTGCATTGTATGTAAGCTACACATGCCTTAACGTATGCGATCTTTCCACCGACGGCGCCTTTACCCTGGGCGCCTGTGTCGGTGCAGTTACGGCACTGGCGGGACATCCGATATTATCGATATTTGCGGCCATGGCAGCAGCGTCGATATCCGGATTTATTACCGCATTTTTACAGACCAAACTTAATATCAATTCCCTTCTTGCGGGCATTGTCGTAAATACGGGTCTGTTTTCCATTAATATCGCCATCATGGGCAATACGTCTTTGCTCAACCTGAACAAGACAAAGACGATATTTACCATGGTGAAGGATCTTTTAAAAGGAACGGCTTTTGAAGAAGCATATGCTGTGATCATCGCAACTGCGTTTGTTGTGATCGCCATCATATGCATTGTTTTATTTATGAAGACAAGACTCGGTCTTGCCATTCGCGCCACGGGCGATAATCCCAGAATGGTGCAGTCTTCAAGCATCAATCCGCATATGACGACGATTGTGGGTCTTTGTTTTGCAAACGCGTTCACAGGTCTTTCGGGATGCCTCCTTGCCCAGTCTCAAAAAGGCGTCAATATCGATATCGGAGTAGGCATGGTAACGGTAGCGCTCGCTTCTTTGCTTATAGGCAATACGATAATAAGAAAAAACTCGAGCATATTAAAACCGGTTTCCGCGGTTCTTGGCGCAATCGTCTTCAGACTTGTATATACGATCGCACTGCGACTTCATATGCAGGCGTATATGCTAAGGCTTATTTCCAGCGTGATAGTAGTCATCGCTCTCGCGGGACCTTACATAGTTTCAAGCGTTAGCGGTTTTGCAGGCAAAAAAATAAAGAACCGGAGGAGAAATGAAAATGCTTAAGATCGATAAGATATCAAAGATTTTCGACAAAGGTTCTTTGAATGAGAAAGAAATATTCAAAGATTTCTCTTTGGAAGTAAACGAGGGAGACTTTGTTACTATAATAGGTTCCAACGGAGCCGGAAAATCATCGCTTTTCAACGCGATCTTCGGAACGTTCATACCCGATGAAGGCCATATATATCTTGACGGTGAAGAGATCACGGATATTCCTTCACATAAAAGAGCAAGAAATATCGGATATCTTTTCCAGGATCCCAGGTCCGGTACCGCACCCAATATGACTATAGAAGAGAACCTTTTCCTTGCGGGCGGTGACGGTGGATGGTTATCTGTGAATCAGAAGAAGAAAACGGGAGAGTTTGTGGAGAAACTTAAACTCCTCGATATGGATCTTGAGAAGAATCTCAAAAAGCCCGTGGGACTCCTTTCCGGAGGACAAAGGCAGGCATTGTCACTTCTTATGGCGACTTATTCAAAGCCCAAACTTTTGCTTTTGGACGAGCACACCGCGGCGCTCGATCCAAAGACCGCGGAGAAAGTTCTGGCCCTTACCGATAAGATAGTTAACGGGGACAAACTTACATGTCTTATGATCACTCACAGCATGGAAATGGCCCTTAACTACGGAAATCGTCTTATCATGATGAACGACGGAAAGATAATATATGACGCCGAAGGTGAAGAAAAGAAAAATCAGACCATCGACGGACTTCTTAAACTGTTCAGAGATAAAGACGGTGCAATGATGGCGTCGGATCGAATGTTGCTCGGTTGATATTTATATTGATTAATTGAGCGATAAATGATATTATTCATTAATGAAAACCGTATCTTTAATCGATACACATTAAATTTACGAAAGCAGGAACATTATGAAGAGAATTAAAACACTTAAGACCCGTAATCTTTGCGAAAGCGCAAAGAAGGGCGGATGCGGCGAATGCCAGACTTCTTGCCAGTCAGCATGCAAGACGAGCTGCGGCGTTGCAAATCAGAAGTGCGAAAACGTAGCAAAATAAGCACATCGAACTAATACCGCCTGACAATGGGCGGTATTTTTTTCATATTTTGAGTGGGAGGTCAAATTGGTACATCAATATAAATTAAACGGATACAACATAGTTTTGGATTCGTGTTCCGGATCCATACACAGTGTTGATGATGTGGCTTACGACATGATCGAAATGTTTGAAGATCACACCTGGGAAGAGATAGTAAACGAACTTTTGGAAAAATATAAGGATCGCGACGACGTTACAAAGACCGATCTTTACGAATGCTATGAAGACGTGTTGGAACTTAAGGAAAGCGGTCAGCTTTTTACAAAAGACACTTATGAGGACATGGCCGGTACGTTTAAAGAAAGAAGCGGTAACGTAGTTAAGGCTCTTTGTCTTCATGTGGCCCATACGTGCAATCTCAATTGTTCTTATTGTTTTGCGAGCCAGGGCAAATATCATGGTGACAGAGCTTTGATGAGCTTCGAAGTAGGTAAACGTGCACTTGATTTTCTTGTTGAAAATTCCGGTACACGTACCAATCTTGAAGTCGATTTCTTTGGCGGCGAACCGTTGATGAATTTCGATGTTGTCAAACAGCTTGTTGCTTATGCCAGAAGTATAGAAAAGGAGAAGCATAAGAACTTCAGATTTACTCTGACCACGAACGGTATGCTTATAGATGACGAAGTAATTGAATTTGCCAACAAAGAGATGAACAACGTAGTTCTTTCTTTGGACGGAAGAAAAGAAGTGCATGATCGCTTCAGAAAAGATTATTCGGGTAACGGAAGTTACGATAAGATCGTACCGAAATTTAAAAAGCTTGTCGAC
>JAILEQ010000001.1 GCA_024687305.1 Lachnospiraceae bacterium
GAAACGACTGGGAGATAATTCAGAGCTTAAGCAAAAAGCGATATTTCCGGCACTCGCTCTTTTTTCTATGATCTATGCAACGGCGCTTATGTTTATAACGTTATCAGTGATCGGAAAAGGAAAAACGCCTTTCGGAATGGAACAGGCAAAAGTCGGTCCGTTTTTGAATTATCAGCTGCTGGCTGTTTTTATAATAAATTTCGCAATTGCTTTTATTACGATCTTTATGTCGATAAAGAATGGCAAAAGCATTCCCGTCGCGCCTTTTATCGCGCTTCCGGCCGTAAATCTTGCGCTTCAGTATCGTTCGATGCTGTACAATATGGAGTCATTCGCTAAGGCACTTGACTGGGTCACGGTCATCACGATCACGATCTACGCCCTGCTCTTTATGGCACTTATAGTTTTTTACTTAAACAACAGGATTAATAAGGTGATCCGGCACAAAGAAAACGGCTCGCATTAAATGTGCGCGCCGTTAAATGATACCACTGCGATGAGTCTTTCAAGATCGTCGGTTATCGTTACTTCGTAAAAGCAGTTGCTTTTACCGTCTTTCAATAAAGAAGCTTTTGCATAAAGAATACTGCCCTTGGGCTGCGACATGAAGCTGGCCGATCCGACCACGCTGACTGTCGCTTTTTCTTTGCCGAAATTTGATGCGACGGCAAATGCGAAATCCGCGAGAGTATATATTGCTCCGCCCATAACGCCGCCGTAGGCGTTTTTGTGATCTTCGGTGATCTTCATGCTGCAAAGTGAGCTGTTTTCACCTACTTCTTCTATTACTATGCCCGATAATTTGGTGGCATAAAGGTCTTTTGAAAATTCTTTTCTTGCTTCTTCAAGTTTGCTCATAGACAGCAATATATCAAAACGGAAATGATTTTTCAACAAAAAACAAAGAAAAATCCTTAAAATTTGCAGGTAATCTTTGACTATCTCGAAAGAAATGTTTATACTATAGGAACAACAAAAAGAGTTTTTTTTGCGCAATAATTAGTGGGAGGTTATGCAAATGAACGAGAATGTTGTGAAACGAAACGAACTTTTGGCCGCTAAAGTCATCGAAGGCCTTGGTTCAAGGAACATGACAGGGTACTATGCAAAAGACAAAGAAGAGGCGTTAAAACTGGCACTTGAGCTCATTCCCAAGGGATGTTCGGTTACGATGGGCGGCTGCATGAGTGCTCAGGAGATCGGGCTTACCGATGCGGTAAAGACTTCCGATTACAGGTATATCGACAGAAACGGTTCGGCAGACAAAAGAGCGGCGGAGCTGGAAACTTACGGTGCGGACGTATTCATATCGAGTGCCAACGCAATGACCGACGATGGGGTGCTTGTCAACATCGACGGAAACTCAAACCGCGTTTCGGCCATAGCATACGGCCCCAAGAAAGTCGTATTCATAGTAGGTATCAACAAGATCTGCAGCGATATCGACAGTGCACTTAAAAGGGCAAGAAACGTTGCCGCAACAACGAACGTTCAGCGTTTCGGTCTTTCCACACCCTGCACCAAAACGGGAACCTGCTTTAACTGCAAATCACCCGACACGATATGCTGTCAGTTCCTTATCACAAGATATTCACGTCACAAGGACAGGATCCACGTTATCCTTGTCAATGACAACCTGGGATTTTAATTTGGAATCAATGAGAGTATGAGATAATAACAGCTGAAAGTGCTATTTTTAAGAGGATTACCAATTGAAGGGTTTAAAAAAATTTGCCGGAGTCATGTTCTACGATAATCAGGACCTGCACTCCAGACTTCTTAATCTCTTTCTGGTGGCAATGCTGATTTCTTCTCCTTTGATCATTATCAGTACTTTTATCTTTTCGAAAAGCTTTATACAGCTTATCCCGATATTTGTACTGGTGGTACTTGCTTTCATATCAACAGGCATTGCATATAAGACCGGAAACACAAAAGTGAGCGGTATCATACTCAGCATCGGAGGATGTATGATCACCTTCCCGATCATGTACTTTCTTGACGGAGGCATGCATTCGGGTATGCCGATATGGTTCCTGATGGGACTGGTATTTAACTGGTTCGTACTTGAAGGTACGGTCAGTTATATTGCCTTCATATTGTGTGCTTTTATATACGGGATATGTTTCCATCTTGAGATATCTCATCCCGAGCTTGTATTAAATGTACTTAGCAGGGAAGCGGAAATAACGGACATCGCTCTTGCGATACTGGTCATAAGCGTTATCTTCGGTGCGATCTTTAAGTTTCAGGCCAACGTATATGAAAGACAGAAGACCGATCTTGAGGCAAATGAGAACGATCTAAGAGCCGCCAAGGATGAAGCCGAAAAAGCCAACAAGGCAAAGAGCGAATTCCTTGCAAATATGTCTCACGAGATCAGAACACCTATCAATACGATGCTCGGAATGAATGAGATGATCCAAAGAGAAGCCGAGAACAGCGATGTCAAAGTTTACGCGTCCAATATTGAAAGCGCAGGCAATTCGCTGCTTGCAATAATAAGTGATATTCTCGACTTTTCGAAGATCGAATCGGGAAAGATGGAACTGTTCCCGGCCGAATACGATCTTTTCTCTCTTATCAACGATTCGTACAATACGGTAGCCGGACGTGCCAAAACAAAGAGGCTCAATTTTACCGTCACCAACAATCCTGCCATTCCGGGAAGACTGTACGGTGACGAGATCAGAATAAGGCAGATAATAAACAATCTTTTGTCGAATGCGGTCAAATACACATCGGTCGGTGGAGTCGAGCTTATACTTGATTTTTCGTGGATCAACGCAGACAATGTCGTACTTGTTATAACGGTCCGCGACACCGGAATAGGCATTCGCGAAGAAGACTTTGACAGGATATTCTCATATTTCCAGAGAGTGGATGAGAAAGAAAACAGAAACATCGAAGGTACGGGACTCGGTCTTGCGATCGTAAAGAAATTTACGGACCTTATGGGCGGAACCGTATCCGTTAAGAGCAAATACAATGAGGGCTCCGAATTCAAGGTTTCCATTCCTCAGAAGGTTAGCGACCCGCATCCTATGGGCGACGCAGCCACGCTCATGTTTAAGAGCGGTGCCGAGAAAGCCAAATACAAAGAAATGTTCAGGGCTCCGAACGCACATATTCTTTCCGTTGACGATGTCAGCATCAATCAGGACGTTATTAAGATGCTGCTTAAAAAGACCGAAGTTCAGATCGATTTCGCCGAGAGCGGAAGAGAATGTATCGCGCTTACATCAAGCAACTGGTACGATCTTATATTTATGGATCACATGATGCCGGGGATGGACGGCGTCGAAACGTTCAAACTGATACGTCAAAGCCCCGATAATCTCAATCACGATACTCCGGTAGTCATCCTTACCGCAAACGCCGTTGCCGGCGCCGAGGATGAATATCTTAAAGAAGGTTTTGCGGGTTATCTTGCAAAGCCCGTCAAGGGCGCGGATATAGAAGATATGCTTATAAAGCTTTTGCCCAAAGAACTTGTTACACTTACGTCTGATATGTAAAAAGAAAAAACCCCGATTCATAACGAATCGGGGTTTGTGTTTCTATGAAAGCTTACGCAAGATTAAACAACCAAAGCCTCGAAAACACCTCGGCTTTGGAGGAACGCTCTGCGTCGAATCGCAGTTGAGGCATCTGCGATCCGATCACAAATCAGAGATTTGTGATTCCTTTTATCCCATTACAACTTTGACATTGTATTCTTTCTTTCCTTCTACGAAAGGAATCACGCAGCCGTCGACCTTGTTGCCGTCAACGATAAGCTCTTTAACTCCCTTTTCAACATCCGAAGGATTGGATACTTCGATGTGATATGTAGCGCCTCGGAACTTTCTTGTGATCTTGAAATCACCGAAGCCGTGAGGTACGCAGGGATCAACGGAAAGACCCTTGTGAGTGGGGTATACGCCGAGGATGTACTGTGAAATGTTGCAGAACGTCCAGGCTGCAGTGCCGGTAAGCCATGAGTTCTTGCCTTCACCGGGGATGTAAGCATCGTTACCTGCTACCATCTGGCAATATACGTAAGGCTCTGTCTTGTGGATCTCCGAAATTTCTTCGGTATAAGCGGGACATGTCTTTTTGTATATCTCAAATGCTCTGTCACCGCGTCCGATAACCGTTTCAGCTATTGAAACCCAAGGGTTGTTGTGGCAGAAGATTCCGGCATTTTCTTTGTATCCGGGCGGATAAGAAGAAATTTCACCGAGCTCAAGATGGTATACCGTATAAGCGGGCTGCAAGATCATTACGCCGTACTTGCAGTCAAGATATTTCTTAACGGAATCGAGTGCTTTCTCGGCGAGGCCTTCCTTAACACCGATACCTGCAAGAGAGCAGAAACCGTTACTTTCGATGAAGATCTTTCCTTCTTCACATTCTTTTGAACCGATCTTGTTTGAATAAGCATCGTAAGCTCTTACGAACCATTCGCCGTCCCAGCCGTCCTTAAGAACCGCATCGTACATGATCTTGATCTCTTTGCGGGCTCTTTCGGCTTCGGCGGTGTCACCGAGAAGTTCTGCAAGCTGTGCGTACTCTTCGCCGTATTTAACAAACATACCTGCGATGAATACAGATTCCGCAACGGGTCCTTCGGAAGGACCGAAGCACTGGAATGATTCACCGGGATGCTCCGAGAAGCAGTTTAAGTTAAGACAATCGTTCCAGTCGGCACGGCCGATAAGCGGAAGATTGTGAGGACCTTTGTTGTTTACGGTGAAATCGAAAGATCTCTTTAAGTGCTCCATAAGAGTGGTAGCTACCGACATATCGTTGTCGTAAGGAACCGTCTCTTTAAGAATGGAGATATCGCCTGTCTCACGAACATAAGCGCTTGTACCTGCTATGAGCCACAAAGGATCGTCATTGAAGCCCGAACCGATGTCGGAGTTGCCACGCTTTGTGAGAGGCTGGTACTGATGGTATGCCGAGCCGTTCTCAAACTGAGTGGAAGCGATATCGATGATACGCTCTCTTGCACGTTCGGGAATAAGGTGAACGAAACCGAGAAGATCCTGGTTTGAATCTCTGAAGCCCATTCCTCGGCCGATACCCGATTCGTAGTAAGAAGCGGAACGTGACATGTTGAAAGTGACCATACACTGATACTGGTTCCAGATGTTTACCATTCTGTTAACTTTGTCGTTGTTCGATTCAACAGTATATATTGAAAGAAGATCGTCCCAGTAAGCGTTTAACTTGGCGAATGCCTTGTCAACGTCTTCGTCGGTCTTGTATTTGGCAAGCATGGCATTTGCGGGAGTCTTGTTTACGATGCCCTTTGATTCCCATTTTTGATCTTCGGGATTCTCGCAATAACCGAGTACAAATACAAAAGACCTGCTTTCGCCGGGAGCCAGCTTTAAGTTGATCTGATGAGCGGCAACGGGTGACCATCCGTGTGCTTCGGAATTGGTGAGCTGTCCTGCGAATACCGTCTCGGGATCGTGATTGTCATGATATGCTCCAAGGAAAGCATCTCTTGAAGTATCGTATGCGTCGATCGGAGCGTTTACAGAGAAGATGGCATAGTGATTACGACGTTCTCTGTACTCTGTTTTATGGAAGATGGTGGATCCGACGATCTCAACTTCACCGGTAGAGAAGTTTCTCTGAAAATTCTTCATATCGTCATCCGCATTCCAAAGACACCATTCAACATAAGAGAAAAGCTTGATCTCTTTTGTTTCGGAAGTAGTGTTGGTAAGTTTTATGCGGTTGATCTCGCAAGTGTCATCTGTGGGAACAAAAGCAAGAACCTCGGCTTTAACACCGTTCTTTTGTGAATTCCACCTGGTGTAGCCGATACCGTGACGGCATTCGTAAGAGTCAAGTTCCGTTTTGGTGGGCTGCCAGCCGGGATTCCAAACGGTATCGCCGTCTTTTATGTAGAAATATTTACCGTTCGTATCCATAGGAACGTTGTTGTAACGAAATCTTGTGATACGAAGCAGCTTTGCATCTTTGTAGAAAGAATAACCGCCGGCCGTATTTGAAACAAGCGAGAAGAAATCGTTTGTTCCGAGATAGTTGATCCACGGCAGGGGGGTCTTAGGGGTTGTAATGACATATTCTTTGTTAAGGTCGTCAAAAAATCCGAATTTCATGGTATCCTCCCAAAATTATTTGTGATTTGAACGGTTTAAGAAATCGATTAAGTAAATAGGCATAAACATCCCGCTCGTAGTCCCAATTATATAGTATGGAAATCACAAAAGCAACCTAAAAATAGAGATTGAAACGAAATTGTTTGCTATGATATACTTAAGACACGAAAACGATTAAGAAAAAGGAATCTTAAGGACGAATATGGTATCGATGAAAGACATCGCCGCGGCATGCAAAGTTTCGGTTGCCACGGTCAGCAAGGCACTTAACGATCAAAGCGATATTGGTGAACAGACCAGAAATCTCATTAAGAAGACCGCCAAGGAGATGGGGTATTTTCCGAATGCTCAGGCAAGAGCTCTTCGTACGAACCGTTCATACAACATAGGCGTGTTGTTTGTAGACGAAGGTCAGAGCGGACTTACGCATGACTATTTTTCAAAAGTTCTCGACAGCTTTAAGATGGAGGTCGAAGAGCACGGTTACGATCTTACGTTCATCAATTGTTCCAAGAAGAACCGTACCCGTTACTCGTACCTTGAGCACAGTAAATACCGCGGGTTTGACGGTATAGTCATCGCCTGCATCGATTTTAACGACGCAGAGGTGACCGAGCTGGTCAACTCAGATATTCCGCTTGTTACGATCGACTATATGTTTAACAGCCGAAGCTCCGTTATTTCCAACAACTACGCAGGAATGCAGTCTTTGACCGAATATATAGTCAGCCTCGGACACAAAAAGATCGCTTATATATGCGGCGAGGACAATGCGGTTACGCAAAGACGTCTCGCAGCTTTTTATCAGGTGCTTGAAGCGCATTCAATCTCGCTTCCCGACGATTACGTTATACACGGTCACTACAGAGATATAGAAGGTGCCGAAAAACATACTCTTGAACTTTTAGAGATGAAAGAAAGACCTTCCTGCATCGTTTATTCCGATGATTATTCCGCGATAGGCGGCTACAACGCCATAAGAGCCAAAGGTCTTTCGATACCCGAAGATATTTCGATAGCCGGATACGACGGTGTTACGGCGGCTTCTCTTATGGAGCCTTCGATCACAACGATCAGACAGAATACGGCAAAGATCGGAAAGACTGCCGCACTTAAACTTATAAATCTCATTGAAAAGCCGAAGACAACGCTTGAAGAGACTTTGGTTGTCGAGGGTATACTCGAACCCGGAAGAACTGTTGCCAAAATAAAGGGTAAATGATCACATAAAAATGAACAACGCAACGCACGGATTTCAAAAACCACGAAATTCGTGTGTGTAGGCGGTCGGTAAATGTCTGCTTTCGTAAACGAAACAGCTTCTTGCCTCGTCGCTGCATAAAAAGAGACCGGGCGCCGGTCTCTTTTCATAGGGGAGTATATTTGACTGCCAATACCTTAGGTAGTGCCAGCAACTGTATTGTCCGGGAAACTTGCCCCGCTGTACAATTATTATAATAGTACTCCAGTACCAAAAAATCAATAGAAATTAACAAAAAATTAGTACTAAAGTACCGAAAAGGTTTTCCTTAAT
>JAILEQ010000095.1 GCA_024687305.1 Lachnospiraceae bacterium
ACTTAGAAAAAGTACATAAAACTCCTTGTTAAAAATTGTGCAAAACAGACAAATTTCTCTCGGAGAGGGGGAAATTTGTCTTTTTATGTATCTATTTATATGAAAGGTGAATTTATAACCGGCACAATTTAGAAAGGGAGAAAAAATGAAAAGAGTAAAGAGAATTAAAAGTTTAACTTCCGTTATGCTTGCGGCCTTGGTGTTCTTTTATGTCGGAAGCCTCGATTCGTTTGCGTACGTCAATCGCGACTGTGGCCTTGCAGCGATGGATTCGGACACCTATACAGCTGACAGTATTGATGTTTCTTCAGACGTTGAAGCGGTAGGTGTTGCGGCCACAGGAGACGCTACGGTTGTCATCGGGGAAAACGGTGACGGAGGCATTACGGTAACGAGTTCTACGGGTGATGCTGCAGTTGGAGTAAATGTATACGGAACTGCGAACGTTTCTTTGGAAAACGGAAATATTGCCGTTGATTCGGATGGCTTTGCTGTAGGTATTTTTACAGAATCGGATGAACTGGGTAATATAACGGTCAGTGTCAAGAACGGTGATATCATCGGTGTAGGAGATAATGCAACGGGTATAGCGGTTCAGAGCGGATCGGGCGATGAAGGCGGTTCAACATCGATCTTCGTAAACGGTAATGTGACCGCAGCAGACGGTATCCATTTAAAGGCGAATTCTCAAGCGGGAGACGGCGTTATGACAAATAGCATCGCAGTGACCGGTAACGTAACCGCTACGAAAATAGGACTGGATCTGATATTAAGAGGGGATAATGATGAGGCGGTCAACGATATCTTTGTAGGCGGAACGTTAAGCGGCGGTGAAAAAGCGATCGATATTACGGCGGAAGGAAATAAAGCCATGTCCGTTTTAACGGCATGGGCAATTGAATCAACAGGCGGACAGCTTGTTGATTATGCGGTGGTTGACAATAATAATAAATCAGGCATTAAAGATCCGGAAATCGCAAAGCAGTTTCTTGCAAATGTCAATTATATCGTTAAAACAAACGACTGTACCGTGGATACAAGCGGACTTACAAAGAAGATCGTTAACGGGACGGCATATTATTCCGCAAAAGCGGGTCAGAACGTAAACTTTAAGGTCGAAGCGAAAGACGGAGAAGAACTTGAAGGCATATACTATACTGACGGAGAAGAAGCTTCATTAAGAAGCCTTTCGAGCCTTAAGAAAAACACTGAAGGCTTCTATGTTATAGAAATGCTCGACGGCGGCAAAATGAAACTTGCAGGAAAATGGAAAGTCTTAATTAAGCCTGAAAGTCCGAAATCAGACAAGGTCGTTACCGATACATTTGTTATCGATACGTTCGTAAAAGAAAATCAAAAAGAGATAGACCTGATAAAGACTTTTAAGGATGGTGATACGATCAGTATTAACGCAGGATCGTACACAGGTATCTGGAACGAGGTATTGTTGGAACTTCTTAATAAGAACGATATTTCGGTTGTCATTACCTACAATGACGGAACAAAGGACAGAACCATCATTCTGGATATCGAAAAGATAAAGAAAGCATTGGCAAACAATCCGGAACTTAAGGAACTGATAAGCAAAACACCGATCCTTCAGTTCTCATGGCTTTTGGAGATACTTGAACTTGTTTGATATACAGGGCATTTACAGGCTGCGGTCATTTGACCGCAGCCTTTTCTTTGCTTTGATGCGCACAAGCGCGAGCGCATTGCAGGCAATATGTTTTATTGTTATTATTCATCCAAATGGGACCGTAACAAAGAAATCTCATATTAACTATTGACATATCTGGTCTACTGCGATAGACTATATTTAGTCGATTGCAATAGACCATTTCTGATTATATACATTTATGAGGATTTATTAATATGCAACACGAGAAACTTTTTGAAGGCGAATACAGATTCATGCAGCTTATATGGGACAATGCACCCGTCAATTCCGGTGAACTTGTTAAGCTTTGCGAATCGGCTTTCGACTGGAAAAAATCAACAACTTATACAATGATCAAGAAGCTTTGCGAGAAGGGCTATATTGAGAACAACGATGCGACCATTACGGTACTGGTTGAACGCGATACTGCTGAAACGGAAGCATCAAGAGATTTCGTGGATCGCACTTTTTCGGGCTCGATCTTTGATATGTTCACCGCATTTTACGGCGGCAAGAAGATCTCCGAAGAGGAAGCGAAGAGGCTTATAGAGCTTATCGATACGCACAGGGAGGGGAGATGACGAGAATGGTTGAATATATACTTAAAGTCTTTCCTGCGGAGTATTTAAACAGAAATGTCACTTTCACGCTTTTCTTTTTCGTAGTGATCGCGGCAAGATTGATACTTGTTAAATGCCCCAAGAAGTACAGTTACATGCTCTGGTCGTTACTAGGTATAAAAGCCATATTTGATTTCGGATTTTTGACTCTTTCGGACATTGTTGAGCGATTGTTTGCAAAACCCGAAGCAGCCTCTTACGTGGCAGACGAAAATACGGGATTTGTCGGAAAAACTTTTACGATCCTCGGCCCGGTAAATTTGTCCGAAACAGCCAATGAGATCGAGGAAGCGGCTAATAAAGGCTTCGATAAATGGTATCTTGTCTTTGGCGCGGTATGGGCTCTCGGAGTATTGCTCTTTATCGTGATGGGTATCATGAGTTATAAAGATTTAAGCCGCAAGGTTAAGCTTTCCTTTGAAAACGGCGATGTCCGTGTTTGCGACTATATCGATTCTCCTATGGTATTCGGCATTGCAAAGCCCAGAATATATGTCCCTTCGGGCGTAGAGATCGACAAACTTGAGTATGTTATAAAGCATGAGAGAGTTCATTTAAGACGCGGCGACACCTTCTTTAAACTGATGGCTTTCGCGATTCTTTCTTTCTACTGGATGAACCCCCTTGCCTGGATCGCATTCAAACTCTTTAATCTTGACATGGAATTAAGCTGTGACGAGGCAGTTTTGCAAAAAGAAACCGTTTCGGTCAAAGAAGCCTACGGAAAGTGGCTCGTGTTCTTTGCATCAAAAGGAAGTGTATTCGGTCCCGTTCCGACTTCGTTCGGTGAGACCGATGTTGAGAAGAGGGTAAAGAATATGAAAAATATCAAGGCCGTTAAAGGCGGCATTGCGGTTGTGGCTATGCTCATTGTTATCGGAGCAACGGTTCTGTTTTTGGTAAAGGCTCCGAAACTGTTTAAGACGCCGGAGAAAGATGTTCCGACTACCGACACGGAAGAAACTTTGACTACAGAAGTCGAAGAGACCGCACTCGTTTCGGACGAAGTTGTGACCGATGGTGAAGCGATAAACATTGAAACCTATCCCACATTAGAATCAATAAGTGAACAGTACGGCGTTTCGGAAGAAGATCTTACAAGTATCGAGTTTGAAATAACTCTTCCGAACAATGAAAAGAAAACTATCCCCTATTCACTGACAAATGTGGATCAGAATGAGATAACCATTAACGGAGAAACCTATAAGATTGAAATGGTCGCTTGGGTATGGCCCCTTGACGAGAACAAGGGAGTTATTACCGCAACATTCGGAGCGCGCCCTTCGTTAATGGATGAAGAGGGCGAGAATACTACCAAAACTCATGAAGAAGTGGATATCGCAGCGGAAGAGGGCACCCCGGTTTTGGCTGCAAGAATGGGAGAGATCACATTTGCCGGCTGGGAAGAGGATACGGGTTGCGGAAATGTTGTCATTATAAAGGCCGATGATTCGACTGAGATCAAATACAGCCATCTTAAGTCCGTAAGCGTCAAAGAAGGCGATACGGTACTTCCGGGCGATCAGGTTGGTGAAGTCGGAAACACAGGATACTCTACAGGTCCTCACCTTGGATTTCAGATCAAAAAGTATGGCGTATCCATCGACCCGATGACATTCTATGAGCAGGAATAGAGATATTT
The DNA here is from genome assembly GCA_024687305.1 of Lachnospiraceae bacterium. GTDB lineage: Bacteria > Bacillota > Clostridia > Lachnospirales > Lachnospiraceae > UBA1258. Next base: position 3,923 of record JAILEQ010000095.1, read on the forward strand.
TAAAAGGCTATGATCCTTCGACCATAGCCTTTTCTTTAACCTTGTTTTCCGTCTGACTGTCTTATCATATCTTCGACAACAATATCGTATATCTCGCCGACCGAGTTGCAATACTCTAAAAGCTTCCAGGGCTCGTTTGTATGGAAATGAATCTTTATAAGATCTTCGTCTCCGGCAGCGATAAGGCTGTTGCCCTCGAAGTTCTCGGTGATATAATCTGCGATCTCGTCTTCGTCAAGATCTTTGTCGCGTCTGTCTATGAGCATCTGTGTGTCGTAGCGGTATGCGAACTGATCGTCTTCTGCGTCTATGGAATTAACTGCCATCGTATATTCCTCCAAATGGTTAAAAATTTTGAGTTAGCGATTGCTACATGAGCATGATATCACAAATCAAAAAGGATGTGAAGAGTCGCTTCACATCCTTTGATATTACAATATGTTCTTTATGCCTTCACAAAGCTTTTTCGCAACGGCCGGGTTGTTCATCGTATAAAGATGAATGCCGTCAATATCGCTTGAAAGAAGATCGATAACCTGACTGATGGCGTAAGACATGCCTGCGTCAAAGAGAGCTTCTTTGTTGTCTTCGTATTTGTCGATGATCTTTTGGAAACGATCGGGGAACGAAGCGTTGCACATGGAGATCATACGCTTTATCTGTGCGGCGTTTATAACGGGCATTACACCGGGAGTTACGGGTATATCTATACCTGCTATGCGGCACTGCTCACAGAAATTAAAGAACTTATTGTTGTCAAAGAAAAGCTGTGAGAGCAGTACTTCCGCACCTGAATCGACTTTGTTCTTAAGCCATTTCATTTCAGACACGACACTTTCCGATTCCGGATGGAGTTCGGGATAGCATGCGCCTAACAGACAAAAATCGTATCTGTCTTTAAGATAAGAAATAAGTTCGGAAGCGTGCTTGAAATCGTCTTTTTCGACTGCTTTGTCGGTACGGTCGCCTCTTAAGGCAAGCACGTTTTCAATGCCTTCGGCCTGCATTTCCTTTGCAAAAGCATCAATCTCGTCCTTCGAATAATGAAGACAGGTAAGGTGCATAACGGGCTCTATGCCGTAGTTGCGCTTGATCTTTTTTGCGATTTCTATCGTTTTGTTGCAGTTAAGGCTTCCGCCCGCACCGAACGTTACGCTTATGTAGTCGGGTTTAAGATCGGCGAGCACTTCGAGTGTACCGTCGATGTTATCGAGCAGAGTGTCTTTCTTGGGAGGGAATATCTCAAAAGAAAGAACTTTTTTCTTGGCTTTGTAAATATCAGAAACTTTCATGCTTTTATCCTTGATAAAATTATCGGACGACGCGCCTTAAGTCGCGATCCGTTTTATTTTTCTCTTATTATATGAGCAGCCTCAACGAGGTTCTTAAGGCTTTCCCTAACTTCCTTGTCGCCTCTTGTCTTAAGGCCGCAGTCGGGATTGACCCAAAGCTTCGAATCAACGATCTTTTCGCGCATCTTTGTAAGAGCCGTAACGATCTCATCGACCGAGGGAACTCTGGGAGAGTGAATGTCATATACTCCGGGGCCGACTTCGGTCTTGAAGTTGTTCTCTTTAAGGGCGTCAAGAATAAGAAGATCAGACCTCGACGCTTCAAATGTTATAACATCAGCGTCCATCGCGTCAATAGCGGGAATGATATCCGTAAATTCGGAGTAGCACATATGCGTGTGGATCTGTGTATCTGCCTTTACACCGCTGTGCACAAGTCTGAACGCGGGGATGGCCCAATCAAGATATTCCGTATACCAGTCGGATTTTCTTAAGGGAAGTTTTTCTCTTAAAGCGGCCTCGTCGATCTGGATGATCTTAATGCCTGCAGCTTCAAGATCGAGCACCTCATCTCTTATTGCAAGTGCGATCTGAAGTGTGCTTTCTTTGAACGAAACGTCCTCTCTGGGGAACGACCAGTTAAGGATGGTAACGGGGCCTGTGAGCATTCCTTTTACGGGCTTTTGGGACAAAGAAGCCGCATAGCTTGACCACTTTACCGTAATGGGAGCTTTTCTTGAAATATCGCCCCAGATCACCGGAGGCTTAACGCATCTGGTACCGTAGGACTGAACCCAGGCTTTCTTGGTGAAGAGATAACCGTCGAGGTTCTCTCCGAAATACTCAACCATGTCGTTACGTTCAAATTCACCGTGAACAAGTACGTCGAGTCCGAGCTCTTCCTGGAGTTTTATGCACTCTTTGATCTTTTCTTTGTTGAACGCTTCGTATTCTGCCTCGCTTATAAGACCCTTCTTAAAGTCGTTACGGTTCTTTCTTACGTCAGCGGTCTGAGGGAACGAACCGATAGTTGTAGTGGGGAACTTGGGAAGGTTAAGTTTTTCCTTCTGGATATTTTCACGCTCTTCAAATACGGGAAGCCTTGTGTAATCAGCGTCGGTGATCGCGTCTGTACGCTTGTGAACCGAAGCGTTGTAGCTGTTCACTCTTCCTGAAAAGAGCTCTCTGTTAGCTTTGAATGCCTCTTCGTTTGAGGCAGCTTTGCTGTCGGACAAAGCGGCTATCTCTTTAAGTTCCGAAAGCTTTTCGATCGCGAAAGAAAAATGCTTTTTATAATCGTCCGAAAGATCGGTCTCGCTTTCGAGAGTGTAAGGCACATGTAACAACGAACATGAGGTACTGAGAACAATCTCCGCATCATTTCCGATCACGGTCTTTAACTCGCCTATTTTCTTAAGTGTCTTTTCGTAGTCGTTTCTCCAGATATTCTTTCCGTTCACAAGACCGGCAAGAAGGGTTTTGTCTTTCGGGAAACCAAACTTCTTAATAAGATTCATCGTCTCTTTTCCTTCGATGAAGTCAAGACCGATCGCATCGAAATCAAGATTGGTGAGAGTATCGTATATGTCGCGAACATCGCCGAAATATGTCTGTAAGAACACCTTAAGTCCGTTTTTGTTTGCAAGAAGAGCAGTGTAGATTTCCTTGAAAAGTGCGATATCCTCTGCGCTTAAATCCTTTACAAGGAAAGGCTCGTCTACCTCAACGACCTTTACGCCGGCATTCTTTGCCGCTTTTAGAAAATCTGTATAAGCAGCCGTGAAAGCGTCCTTAAAGTCGTTTATAGTCTTGCTTCCTTTAAATCTTGCGAGCTTAAGGAATGTGAAGGGTCCGATGACTACAGTCTTTGTTTCCACACCGAGCGAAAGCGCTTCTTTGTACTCATCAAAAGGCTTGGTGCCGACAAGTTTTACTTCGGTGTCGTCTTCGATCTCGGGTACGATGTAGTGATAGTTTGTATTGAACCACTTCTTCATCGCAAGTGCCTTAACGTTTTTGTCGTCTTTTTGATATCCTCTTGCCATTGCAAAGTAAGTGTCAAGCTCTTCAAAGCCAAGCTCTTTGTACTTTGCGGGGATCACGTTAAACAAAACGGCTGTATCAAGTACATTGTCGTAAAAAGAAAAGTCGTTGGAAGCAATGTGGTCGATCGCGTTTTCTTTTTGCACATTCCAATGCTCTTTTCTTAAGGTTTTTGCAACTTCAAGAAGTTCGTTCTTTGTTATCTCGCCTTTGAAATATTTTTCGGAAGCGAATTTAAGTTCTCTGTCTTTTCCTATTCTGGGAAAACCTATAACCGATGTTTTCATTTTCATTCTCCTTATGCGTGATTGCGGTGTAACCCCGCCGATTTGTTAGAAGTATAAGGGGAAATGCGTATTATCGTAAAATACTTATATTTATTGACATACCATAGATTTTATCTATAATAAAAGCGATGATATAATCAAAAACTATTATTGGTTATAAGTAAATGTTATCGGAGGACAAAATGACTTTAAAGCAGTTGAGATATGCGGTAACCGTGGCGGAGACGGGAAACATCACAGAAGCGGCCAAGAAGCTGTTTATAGCGCAGCCAAGCCTTACGGCCGCCATAGCGGAGCTTGAAAAAGAATACAATATAAAGATGTTTTCGCGTAACAAAAGAGGGATCGAAGTGACCTCCGACGGAGAAGAGTTTTTGGGATATGCGCGTCAGGTGTTAGAGCAGGCAAACCTGATAGACGGACGATATTTGAGCACTGCAGACCAGAAACTTCGGTTCTATGTTTCTTCGCAGCACTATTCTTTTGCGGTTGAGGCATTTGTAAAACTTTTAAGACAATCCGGAAAAGACAAGTACGAATTTCATATGAGAGAGACGCAGACGTACGATATCATCGAGGACGTCGCGAAATTAAGGAGCGATATAGGAGTTATTTATTTAAACAAGTTCAATGAAACGGTCATATTAAAGACACTTAAAGACAACGATCTGAGATTTGAACCGCTTTTTAAAGCAAAGCCGCATGTTTTTGTGGGCACCAATTCACCTCTTGCCGGGAAGAAGCGCCTTACGCTTGAAGACTTAAAGCCATATCCGCGTCTTTCCTACGAGCAGGGCAGTCACAATTCGTTTTATTTTTCCGAGGAGATATTAAGTACCGTTGATTGCGACAAAGAACTTGTGGTATGTGACCGTGCGACGCTTTTTAACTTCCTTATAGGTATGAACGGTTACACAATCTGCAGCGGTGTTATCAGCAATGAACTAAACGGCTCGAACATCATCGCCATCCCCCTGGATGTGGACGATTACATGGAGATCGGTTACATCGTAAGAAATTTCACCCCCCTGTCACAGCTTACCGAAGATTACATCGGATTGCTAAAGGAGTGCTGTGTAGGGAGGTGATTGGAGGAGGTTTCAATTTGAGTTTTCGATCATTGCGGTAATTGAGTCTGTTCTGTGGGCACAGTCGTTAAAGATATTGTCTTCAGCTTTTCGCGTATCCACAATCCCATGAAGAGTGTGATAATGAATTGCATTAATACCGAACGCACAAAGAACGAGAAAAAGCCCCAGCTGAATCTAAACTCGTACATGTGATACTCCCAATATTCCGCTACTCCCGAAAAGGCAAAAAATAAGCAGGGTATGATTGCCAGAGTGTTGAGATATTCAAGGGTTTGTCCGGGTTTGTATTGGACCGCCAAAATTACAAAGACAAGCATAAAAGCCCAACCGATGGTTTGCACCCAGGAATAAAACGTACGATAGTAGGTTTCACTTGTAAAGAATGCGATCGGTCCCTCCAAAACGAACCATAATATAGGGAACACTAATCCTATATGTATTTTTCTCATAAAGAGCATTATTCCGAGTGCTGTCAAAGATATCCAAAACAAGAGTACAAGCGGAGGAAAGTTGATCGACTCCGGTGTGCTAAAAAATGCTATAATCAGGTTTATGATATTTATTGTTACATTCAGTAAAGCTGCTGCGCCGGCAATATAGGCAAAAGTTTTTTCTTTGTTCATCTATATACCCTTTCTTAGCTTTTTTATCATAGCTCTGAAGCAATAATCGCTATATTCATCATATAAGAAACCAATTGCTGACACAAGTCAAAAAGCACGAGAAATTGCGAATCTTGAAATACGGCTTATTGAAACGATTCATATGCCGTGATATAAGTAGAATAGGAACAGTTGATGAAACAACACTTTTGTAATATTTTGTACTTTTTATATTTCAAATCATTAGACACTACAGCAAGGAAAAAGCCGGGTTCCAGAGCGGAAAACGCAGCCTGATAAACAAAAAGCGCAACCTTTCGGATACGCTTAAGACATTCTGTGAAGTGTTACATATTTTTCTTTGCGCCTGATACGGATGGGTTCCTTTGAGGGCGCATATTTATCTTTTCTCGCTTTGGCCGCTTTTATGAAATGAAGCGATTCGGTCGTGGAAACGTATTTGTCGGCAAGTGTTACGACCCAGGATTCTTTGAATTTGGGAGGAACGATCGTCAAAGGCCACATGTGCTTTTTGATGATATCACGTTCGCGCTCTGAAAGATCGTATTCCTTTTCGGCATTTTCCAAAGCTATCCCGGGATGGTGAAATCCGTGCAGATTCTTAAAACCGGCGTGCTCGGGAGCGTGCCAGTCATAAAGAAAATAGTCATGCAACAGTGCTCCACGCATGATCGCGGTCTCATCGCACTTAAGATTTAACTTGCGACTTATCGCTACAGCCGTACACGCAACTTTTTTCGAATGTTTCATGACCGAAATGTTGCCATGCTGCATGTTTTGGTCGGAACTCTTGAAATTGTCTGAATAAAGGATGTCGTGGGCAGTTCCCTTAATGTCCTTTATTATCTTCATAAGGTTTTCTTTTGTCATGACTTAAATATGATATCACAGGTCATGGTTTGTTTTCAATTGTGGATATTCCATATGCAAACACCCCGCCGATCGCGGGGTGTTTGTAACATTTATTAGAATAAAGTTTTGAAATCGGTGCTTGCAAAAGGTCCGGGAAGAACGTCTTCGGCTCTTAAGTCGTCAAAGTAGTCTCTGTTAAATACGATGGGTGTTCCGTCGTTATTTTCAAAAGGCTGATCGGGCTCGAATGCTTTTCCGAGTGTATCGGTGTTTACGCCTTTCACTCTTACGTCTTTTATAAGATCGAACACGTTTGTTTTAAGAATGGGAGAACCGTTTTCTTCGGACAGTTCTACCGATACAGGTACATCCTTTACGATAGCATCTTTTTCTTTCTTGAAAGGCTTTGCGCCGCCAAGATAGACATTACCTTCACTCCATATCGGAAGGTGCCCGAAATGCACCTTTTCGAGTGCACCCATATCGGCGGGCTTTGAGAAGTCAAACTGTGCGTTCCATTCTTCGGCAGTCGGATAGTCGTCAAATACGAAAGTTCCGACTTCACGGTTCTCGCTGTCAGTGCCCTCGTCGTGATCGTGCATGACTACTTTGGCATCGGCGGCGCCTTTATGTACGAAGATATTGTTATAGAATCTGTCGTCACCGTGAAGGATGGTCATAAAGCCCATGACTTCGGTGCGGTGGGGCATATGATAAGGAGTGTATCTCCAAGTGGTTCCGTTTGAAACGCTCGTGAATGATCCGCAGATAAGGTTGTGGACCAAGGCCACGCCCTGAGTTGCAAAACGAAGGCTGACCTGTGACAGGAGGATGTTATTATCAATAAGTGTGGGACCGTGGCTTACTTCCACAAAAATGTCCTGACACATCATACCGCCTTTAAGCTGCTTTGCGAACGCAGGCATCTCATTGTCGTGAAGGAGATTCTGTGTAAGTCTTGTACCCTGAGCCTCCCAGTCGCACCAGATACCCATAGTGCAATGATGGATGTGGTTTCTTCGCATGGTAACGTCGATAGCGGCATGCATCTTGATGCCGGCGATCTCGGCACCGCCCAGCTCCATCATGTTGTTGATGTGGTGAATGTGGTTGTCCTCAATTATCGAGAAGACACCGCCCATACGGCCTATGATACCGCCCTGCTCACAGTTATGGATATTGTTGTGTCTTATGATATGGCTTCCTATGTTTTCTTTAAGCCATCCGTGGTACTGACCTCTGCAGACCGCGTCACGCTCCATCTGGGTAGGTGACTTAACGTATTTATAAGTAAAGAAATGATCGTTGTCGGGATCGAGATATTTTCCCAGTGAAATGCCCGCACACTTGCTGCCCCAGATCTCACAGTTTTCAATCACCCAGCCTTTGGACCAGTGAGGGCCTATCATACCGTCCTGGAAAGCTGCCGGAGGAGCCCAGTTGGTAGCTGCTTTGTTGATGTTAAAGCCGTCAACCCTGATATAGTTGATTCCGGTCTTCGAAGGGAAGAACACGTTTTTACGGACGTTGATCTCAACGTTTTCCTTTGTAGGGTCAGCACCCCTGAAATTAGCGTAGATAACGGTCTCATCGGTTTCTTTGTCCTGAACGGTATACCACTTAAATCTGGATGCTTCGGGCTCCCAGCTGCATTCGTAAACTTCGGCTTTGATGCAGTCTTCCAAAGAAGAAACCTCATACATAGCCTTGTCATTTAAGTAAACGCAGCCTGTGTGCTTGTCTGCTTTGGCAAAATACCAGTCGCCGTATACGAACGTCGTGTAAGGATTGTAGCCGTTAAACAAGGAATTGGATATTCTCGCAACCCATACATCACCTTCGTGCCTTGTCCAGTTTTTGATCACTTCGCCGCCTGTGATGACCGCCTTTAAAGGTTCAACGCTCTTATAAGTGATCGGCGCATCTTTTGTTCCCGCATTGACGGGATCGACATATTCACGATATGTTCCCGGATAAACCAGCACTTCATCGCCGGCCGTGGCGATCTTTGCCGCTTCGGATATACTCTTAAACGGATAGTCCTTGCTTCCGTTGCCTGTTCTTTTTGCATTGGCATCTACATAGAAAATCATAGTAACCCTCCATCAATTTATGTAATAGATAATATTATGGTAGCACGCAGACAATTAAAAACAATGTAGCAAAAAAATTTTAAAATAGTAAAAATCTTTACTTTTTAAGCATTTCGCTATAAAGTATATCATTATATCCAACCAGTTTTGAAAGGCGGAAATTCCAATGAGAACCAGAATTGCAACATTATTCAGAGAAACAGATGCATATGCATCAAAAGAAATAACGATCTGCGGCTGGGTTCGTACCAATCGTTCCCAGGCACAGTTTGGATTTCTTAACGTAAACGACGGCTCGTTCTTTGAGTCACTTCAGGTGGTTTACGACAATTCTCTCAATAATTTTGATGATATATCCAAGATAAGAGTAGGCGCCAGTGTTGAAGTTAAAGGTGTGCTCGTGCTTACTCCCGATATGCCCCAGCCCTTTGAAGTTAAAGCCGGTGCGGTAAGAATGCTCGGCGACAGCCCCGAGAACTATCCTATACAGCCCAAGCGTCATACGAGAGAGTTCCTTAGGACCGTTGCACATCTTCGCCCGCGTACGAACCTTTTCTCGGCAGTGTTCAGAGTAAGAAGCGTTGCCGCAATGGCGATCCATTCATACTTCCAGGAAAGAGGTTATGTATATGTACATACTCCTCTTATAACCGGAGCGGACTGCGAAGGTTCCGACCAGATGTTTAAGATCACAACGTTCAACTTTAACGACCTTCCTTTGGATGAAGAAGGAAAAGTTGATTTTTCAAAAGACCTTTTCGGAAAGCAGTCGTTTATCACAGGTTCGGGACAGCTGCAGGGTGAGACATTCGCCATGGCATTCGGTGATATCTACACATTCGGTCCCACTTTCAGAACCGAGAACTCTAACACTCAGACTCATGCGAACGAGTTCTGGATGATCGAGCCCGAAATGGCATTCTGCGATCTTCAGGGGCTTATGGATGTGGAAGAGGAGATGCTTAAATACGTAGTCAAGTATGTGATGGATAAGTGTCCCGAAGAGATCGATTTCTGCGATAAGTTTGTATCAAAGGGA